>NZ_JABAIL010000009.1 GCF_012641475.1 Flammeovirga agarivorans
ATGAGAGGTAGCGACAGAGTTTTTCCTTTTCGCTGTCAATGAAGTTATAGTACAACTTTATGATAGTGATTAGATTCAAAAAATCATTAGATCATTAAGAAATTGATGGTGCCAATGACGTAGGTGTTCACCTCTTCCCATTCCGAACAGAGCAGTTAAGCCCTACAGTGCTGATGGTACTGGGTTAACCCCCGGGAGAGTAAGTCGGCGCCACATTCATTAGATATAGAAGGTTAGTTAACACAAGATGTTGGCTAACCTTTTTTTGTATATCAAGAATTTCTTAAATGTTTATGTTAAAAAATGTAATACATAATATTCTATTCAATATATTGATGAGCAGTTAATTTTAGTGGCAATATTATATATATAATTGGCAAGTTAAAGTTTATTCATCTATATTTTTTCATCTACCTTTACATAGTGATACTTAGAAATATAATTTGAATAATGAAATGAAAATATATCCCACTAATTTAATTCTTACTCTTTTATTGATTATTTCTTTTTCTGTATTTGCTCAGACAAAGTCGAAAAAATCAGCTAAGAAGCCAAATGTTATCGTAATTTTTGCAGATGATTTAGATGCTGATGAAGTAAATATTACTGCTAAAGACCCTGCTTGGGCTACTTTTTCAACTGCCAAAGCAAATGGTGTAAAAGTGGGAAAAAAGGCTGGAACTCCAGGATTACTTACTCCTAACATTGATAAACTTGCTTCTGAGGGAGCAATATTTGATCGTTTTTATGTTACAGCAACTGTATGTACTCCAAGTAGATATGTTCTATTAACAGGTAGATATGCTACAAAAGGTCCTCAGATGTTAGACTTATTTCCTGAAGGAACTCAAGCAACATTAAATTGGGATCCAGCCTTATTGAAGGAAGAAACAAATATTGCAAAAGAGTTTCAGAAGAAAGGATATAGAACAGGAATTGTTGGTAAATGGCATAATATGCCAGAAGATGAAATTAAGACGCAGAAACTAAAGAAAGAAGAAAGAAAGCCACATCCAACTATTGAGGAATTTGAGTCATACAATCATAAGATGGTAAATAATTATAATGCTAATATGGATTATTTCGAAGAAGGCTATGGTTGGGATGTTGTAGATAAAATGGAATGGGGAAATTCTGTTGTTAACTTAGGATGGATGGCCGAAGGTGCATTAGATTTTATAGAAGAAAGTAAAGACGAACCGTTTTTCTTATATCTACCTTTGCCAGTTCCTCATGGTCAATATAGATTTGATTATAATAGAGTCAAAGATTTAAATTTGATGGTATCAGCTGAAGGAATATTAGATAGACAACCTACAGTTTTGCCTTCTTCTGAAGATCTATATAAGAGATTACAGGAAAATAATATTCCTGAGGAGAACGCTATGGCAACACATATGGATGATTATGTTGGTGCAGTGATGAACAAATTAAAAGAACTAGGAATTGATGAAAACACATTAGTGATTTTTACAAGTGATCATGGTTCTAGAGGTAAAAATAGTTGTTACGAAGGCGGTGCAAGAGTTCCATTTTTTGCATATTGGCCAGGACATATAAAAGCTGGCACAAGAAGTAGTAGTTTAATTGCTTCAAATGATGTAGTAGTAACATTGGCTGATATTGTAGGAATAGATTTACCAAATGATATGACTGAAGATGGTTTAAGTTTTGTAAATCAGTTAATGGGTAAAGGTGAGCCGAAGAAGTGGAGAGAGCATATGCTAATCGAAGCAGGTAGTTCTAAAGGTATTGTAACTAAAGATTATAAATATATCGCGAATAGAGTTACGCCTGAAATTGAAGCAAAAATGAAAGCCAACCCTAAAAAAGTTTTCTGGACTGGTAGAGATCATCATAACTATGGTACAGAAAAAATCTATCCAGGATTCTGGGATGCAGACCAGTTATATAACTTAAATGAAGATTTATTCGAGCAGAATAACATTGCAGATAAGGAAAAAGGAATGGTGAAGAAAATGCAGGAAATTTTA
This sequence comes from Flammeovirga agarivorans, assembly GCF_012641475.1. Classification (NCBI taxonomy): domain Bacteria; kingdom Pseudomonadati; phylum Bacteroidota; class Cytophagia; order Cytophagales; family Flammeovirgaceae; genus Flammeovirga; species Flammeovirga agarivorans. Next base: position 1,995 of record NZ_JABAIL010000009.1, read on the forward strand.
ACTGAGTATATGAATGAACTTCCTCATTCTTTTGGTGAGTTTAGTTCTAAACAATAATCTAACTAAAGACTTTACGAAATATGATAAATAATATCAAATCACTATTAGCTTTAGTATTATTACTAGGTACTCAAGTTAGTCATGCTCAAAATGATAAAGACAGACCTAATGTTTTAATGATTTGTATCGATGATATGAATGATTGGGTAGGTTTTCTTGGTGGGCACCCTCAGACAAAGACTCCCAATATGGATAAGCTTGCATCAAAGGGTGTTAACTTTGAAAAAGCATATTGTACATCACCAGGGTGTTCTCCAAGTAGAAATGCTTTAATGTTTGGTGTCGAACCTTCAAAATCTGGACTTTATCCTTTCTACAATATCAATAACATAGAAGGAAATGTTTTGGATAAGTATACTGCAATGCCAAAAACATTTAGAGATAATGGTTATGAAACGGTAGGTTTAACTAAGGTATTTCATAACCCGGATAATAAGTATAAGCAAGAGGAGTTATGGGATGAATACAAATATTATGGAAATAAGAAGCTTAATGTGATAAAGGAGAAAGGGTATTATCCTGAGCCATATAACAAGCGTACTGTAGCCTGTCCTGCAAGTAATCCGCTAGAAGATTTTCAAGATTATAGATCTGCCATGCATGCGGTGAAATATTTAGAAAAAGACCATGATAAACCATTCTTCTTAGCTGTTGGTTTTGTATTACCGCATACTTCATTCATTATGCCAGAAGAAAACTTCGATAGATTTAAAGACCCTATTGAAGCACCTGAAATTAAGGCGAATGATTTGACAGATATACCATTAGTTGGTAGAAGTAACGCTCAAATTTATGTTGAAATTCCGGTACAAAAAGATCATGCATGGGAAGATGTTAGAAGAGGATATTTAGCATCTATTAATTTTACTGATGATAATGTTGGTAGAGTGTTGGATGCTCTAGAAAAAAGCGCATATGCAGATAATACAATTGTTGTGTTATGGTCTGATCATGGATTCCATCTAGGTGAGAAGAGAACGTTTAGTAAGTTTTCACTATGGGAAGAAGCAACTAGAACTCCTTTTATTATTTATGATGCTAGAGGGCAAAAAGGAAATGGTAAGAGTTGTAAAGAACCTGTGGGACTTATCAATGTATACAAAACGTTATGTGATTTAGCGGGAATTAAAGAACCTGATTATGTTGACGGTATCAGTTTAGCACCTTGGTTAAAAAAACCAGGTTTGGAAAAAGAGTCACCAGCTATGACTACATGGGGTAGAGGTAACTATACTTTAAGAACTAAAGAGTGGAGATATACAAGATATCATGATGGTTCGCAGGAGTTATATAATGAGTTACAGGACCCTAATGAATGGACTAATTTAGCTGATGATCCAAAATATGCAGCTATGATGGAGAAATTAGCTGATAAATGGCTTCCTAAAACAGAAGCTCCTCAAATTCCGACAGGTAGAGAATTATACAATGTTTCGGATGCTGATCAGAAAATGAAGACGATTAATCAGTTTAAGAAGAATGTTAGAAAATACAATGAGTTAGAATTACAACCTCCATTAGGAGATGTATTAAACTAATTTCTTACATAATACATTCAAGAGTCACCTTATTAATAATTAAAAGTTATTTTTGAGGTGACTTTTTTATTTGAACATTTTTTCATCGAATTAGATAATACCAATTCAAATTAATAATACAGGCTTATATATTGATATGGCATGATTTGATATTAATGCAAATCAATATATTATCTATTTTTGTTGAATAAGAAATAATTTAAAGGACTACATTATTTTTTGATTTTACCTTTTGACATGAAATGATAAAAAACTCAGATTAACTGAATACTTTTTGTAGTCTATTTTTTGAAAATATTGATAGTAAATAAAATGAGCATCACATTTAGATCAGTATTGTTTGTGTCTGCCATGTTTCTGTATTCATGTTCTTCAACAATGAATAAGAAGGTGGAAGAGAAGCGACCAAATATAGTTTTTATACTGACAGATGATCAACATAGAGATCAGTATAACTTTTTGCCAGAAGGAAGAAATGAGGATGGTTCCTTAAAAAACTTGTCTCCTAACATTGATAAGTTAGCCAATGAGGGCGTTATTTTAAGAGGCTTACATTGTCCTAGCCCAATTTGTGTTCCTAGTAGATTCAATTACCTAACAGGTAGGTATGCATCTAGGGCTACCAATGGATGGATGCAAGATTTACATAGAATTCATAAACATACTTTTGTAGCTCAAGAGCCAGAAATTCTACCTGATACACCGACTTTTGCTAGGCAGCTGAAAGACTTAGGCTATGTGACAGGTTTTTATGGAAAGAATCATAGTATTGAGCAAAGAGATTGGAAAAAGTTACCAGTAGATGCTGATGTTACTACTCCTGAATCGAGTAAGTATTTAAAAGAACAGCATGATATGGTTCGTAATGCGATCAAGGAATCTGGATTTGATTATGCTGATAGAGTATATCATACAAACCCAAGAGCTCATGGTCCAAGAGCAATCTCTGTACATAACTTAGAGTGGGTTACTGAAGGAGCTTTAGATTTTATTGATCAAAATAGTGATAAACCTTTTTATCTGTATTATGCTACGACGGTTCCTCATGGTCCGCATGCAGGGTGGAAAAGTGATCCAAAAGCTACACCCGCAGGTATGTTAGAAAACTCTCCAAATATTGGTACTGATAGATCTACTATTCCAACTCGTTTGAAAGAGAAAGGATTAAAGATGGATAGAGGCGATTTGTTATGGTTAGATGATAACGTTGGTGCAGTTGTAAAGAAGTTGGAAGAAAAAGGTGTTCTCGATAATACAATTATCGTTTATGTATCTGATCATGGTGTTGAAAGTGGAAAGACTACTGCTTACCAAGGAGGAATGAAAACGGAAGGTTTTATTTGGTCTAAGAATATTGAAGGTGGTAAAATGGACTTTAGTTTAAGTAGTTCAGTTGACTTTGTTCCTACCTTGATGGATATGATTGGTGGGGATGTTTCAAAATACCCTTATGATGGTGTAAGCCTTAAGCCAATCTTGACAGGTGAAAAAGATAAAGTAAGAGAAACTGTTTATGGTGAAGTAGGAAACTCTAGAGCTGTGATTAAAGGGAAATATAAATACATTGCTTTGAGATATTCTGATTATACCAAAAATATGCCTATTAGCGAACGCAAAGCATGGTTAGGTGCAATGACAACCTATATGCATGCTATTGGAAGACTACCATTTGATAATGATCCAATGGGTAACTTTGGACATTCTGGTCAGATTCCTGGTGGATGGGATAATGAGTGGAAAGCTATGAAGAAATTCCCTGCTTATTTTGAACCAGATCAGTTGTATGATTTAGAAAATGATCCTGATGAACAAGTCAACCTCGCAAATAAAGAAGAGTATAAAGCTGTTCTTGCAGATATGAAGAAAGAACTTCAAGTTTACATTGACGACTTACCAGGTGGTTTTGCTGAATTTAAGAGAGATGAGTTTGAAAATTTATCGCAAGACTCTGTTTTTAGTAGAGCCGAACATTTAAGACAAGACGTATTCCATTAAGATTACAAAGGAGCGAGACACAGTACTCTCGCTCTTTTGATTATTTATTTTTTATTCAATAGAAATGAATATGAAACAACTATTATTTATAATAACGACATTAATTTCTAACAGTATCTTTGCACAAGATTTTCCTTTTTTTGATGGTACAGATAAGAAAACTAATCAGTTAATGTCTGATGCTCAAAAGCAAATCGAAGAGGTAAGAAAAGGTAACTTTACTCTAAATATTGATGGAGTTGATAATAAAAAAGTTACTATAGAATTGGTTAAACATGATTTTACATTTGGTACAGATCTTTATGGTTTAGAAAAAATGGACAATTCTGATCCAATTAAAAAAGCAGCTTTAACTGCAATCGATGATGTATTCAATACTGTTATTGTTTGTGATTATTGGAGTAGAACCCAGAAAAAGCAGAACCAGCCAATGAATTGGAAAATGACTGATTATCATATGAAGTTGGCAAAAAAACACAATAAAGACTACCGTTATCATGCTTTGTTTTTCTCTTACCCTAAATGGTTTTCAACTTATTCAGAAGAAGAGCTATGGGGTTTTATAGAACAACGTATTAAAGATGTGATCGATAAGTATGGTAATGATATTCCGGAAATTGATGTAATTAATGAATTTATCAATTGGCAGTATTGGGAAAATAACCCACATGCAAAGTATTTAAAGACAACTAATTTTCCAGATTTCGCAGATCCAAAGAATGGTGCAAGAGTTTTGAAACTGACTCGAAAGTATATGCCAAATACAAAGCTTGTAGTTTTGGAAACAAATTTATGGTCAACATCCAATCCGGTATACCAAGAAATTTATGATTACCACAAGTCATTAATAGAAGAAGGAGTTGATTATGATTATATCGGTTATCAAGGTCATTATTATGCGTTGAAAAATAAGCCATTTCAAAAAGGAACAAAGGAGTTTGGGCCTAGAACGTTTATGATGGATGATATTAATGCAGGTATCGAGAAAATGGCTAGTTTGGGTAAACGAATTGTGATTACAGAATTTAATCCTCCTTCAAGAAGCAGTAGAAGTAAAAATCCTAATCAAGTAGGTTTGACGGAAAAAGAGGTTGCAGCATGGGAGAAGAACTTTTACACTTTGATGTTCTCAAAACCATATATTGATGGCATTTCAAGATGGTTTACAATTGATAATGTTGGAGGAAAAGGTATGGATGCAGGTGTAATTGATGAGAAAGGAAAATTCAAACCCAATTACTATGCATTGAAAAAGTTGATAAAAGAAGAGTGGCATACAAGCTGGTCTGGTAAAGTAAGTGATTCATCAGTAAAGTTCAATGGCTTTTATGGTACTTATAAAGTATCTATTGAAGGTCAAAAGTCATTTGAAGTGAAGTTTACTAAAGAAGAAAAATCACATAAGATAGATTTAAGTAAATAGACTTTTATAATATGATATATATTTCTTGGACATCAACATTGAAATGTTTTTGACAGAAATGTATATCATATTTCATTTACTGACTACATATATTTGTATAACAACAGCAACAGTTCTTTGATCAAGAATTTTTTCAACGAATTATCAATAGAAATGAAAAAAAACATATTACTTGTAACCTTACTCGTATTCAGTCAATCTATCTTTGCGACTGAATTTGGAGATAAAAACAATAAAAATAAGAAGAAACCTAATGTATTGGTGATTATGACGGATGAGCATAATGCTGATGTGTTGGGTGTAACTGGAAATAAAATTATTCAGACACCAAACCTAGATAAATTAGCTTCTACAGGTGTCTACTTCGATAATACATATTGTCAGAATCCTGTATGTACTCCATCTAGGGCTTCATTTATTATGGGACGCCTTCCATCTAATGTAAATGTGTTTGGAAATGATGCAGACCATAAGGATAAACAATATTTGAAAGACCAAGGACCATCATTGGCACATACCTTAAAAGCTGCTGGTTATGAAGCAGAGTGGATGGGGAAACAACATTGGGGGTGTTCAAATCAGGATTTAGGTTTTGGTGATAAAGGTGATGCTGTTGAGTTAGAGCAAAAAACGAGAAGTAAGCCTGCCAAAATGATGCGTAAGAAAATTGGTAGACTTCCTCAGAATGCTGAAGTGAGTAACTATCCAAAAGAAAATGATGATGATTTTGTAACCGCAGATCATGCTATTGATTATATCAAGAACGCTAAAGAAGACCAACCATTTTTCTTAGGAGTATCTTTCAGAAAGCCACATTTTCCGTTTGAGGTTCAGCAAGAATATTTCGATTTATACGAAGGAAAACTTTCAGCTCCTGAAGTAACTTCATCAATGATTGAAGACCTGCCAAAGAATACAAAAAGAGAATACTACAGATTTAAATTAGATCAAATGACTCCTCACCAAACGCAAAGAGCATTGGAAATGTATTATGGCATGGTGACTTATATTGATGAGCAGATTGGTAGAGTAATCAATACTTTAGAGGAGAAAGGTTTAAGAGACAATACAATTATTGTATACCTAACTGACCATGGAGATATGTGTGGTGTAAAAGGTTGTTGGTATAAGAATAGCTATTATGAAGGCTCTGCCAAAGTACCGATGATTATTTCATATCCTAAGCATTTTCCTAAGAACAAAATTGAAAAAGCAGATGTAAACAACATGGATATTTATCCTACTATCTGTGAATTGGCAGGAATCAAAACTCCAGAAGTGATAGAAGGCGAAACTTTAGTAGCATTAGTAAATGGTAAACAAGATGCGAGTGAACGTTTTGCAATTTCTGAAAGCTATAGATCTAGTTATGGGTCTAGAATGGTGAAGAAAGGAGCTTGGAAATATTGTCATTATGAAGATTCGAAAGACCAGTTATTTAATTTGGAAATTGACCCTAAAGAAATGTATAATGTAATTGATGACCCAAAGAATAAAATGATTGTTGCAGAGTTAAAGAAACTCGCTTTAAAAGATTTTGTAAAAAGAAAACCTAATACAGCAAAATCGAAGTAACATGAAAATTATATTAACATAGACTACTTGTACAAAAACTCAGTAAGAATTTCTTACTGAGTTTTTCTGTTATATTAGAGTACTTTAATGCTTAAAAATGCCAATAATCTTATTTTTTTTTGGCAAGAAATGATATACTTATATATTTCATTAATCGTACATTTGTTATATACAATGATCCTTAAAATATATAATTGTTAAGGTGTGAAATACCTTAATAGTACATAATGATATGTTTTGTATTCTTACAATTTTGAAGTTCAATTCAAATTTTGATGATAAACACTTAGATACTTAACTGTAAAGTTAAGGTAGGTTTTCACCAATCAATAAAATGGCTCATTAAAGTATATTTATTTCAGTTTGAATTACCGTTAACCATAAGGCATAATCTTATTTTATCGCCAATTAAACTTAAGTATGAAATCATTTAATATCATAATTTCCGTTCTTGCATTAACATTACAGTTACAAGCACAGAATAAAAAACAACCCAATGTTTTGTTTATCGCAATTGATGATATGACAACCGAATTGGGAGTATATGGTAATAAAGAAGTGATCAGTCCTAATATTGATAAGTTAGGAAAAGAAGGTGCAGTTTTTATGAATGCATATTGTCAGCAAGCTTTATGTGGGCCTTCAAGATTAAGTGTGATGACAGGAATGAGGCCTGAAACTCTTGGTGTTTATGGTATGAAAAAGAAGCCAAAAATAGAGTGGAGAGATACTCGAAAAGGTATTGTAAGTATTCCTGAACAGTTTAGAAAGAATGGTTACTACAGTGCCGGTTTTGGTAAAATCTATGATGATCGTTTAGGATTAGATAAAGAATATTCTTGGGATCAGATGACTCCAGGTTGGAAGGGGATGTACAAGAACGAAGAGACTAAACAATTGGCCAAAAAAGATTTCAATAGTCGCCCGGCTGTTGAAGCTATGGATGTTGAAGACGGAAAATATACTGATGGTTCTAATACGAACAAAGCTATTAAGTTTTTAAAAAATAGAGAAGATAAATCGCAACCATTCTTCTTAGCTGTCGGATATGCTAAACCTCACTTGCCGTTTGTTGCTCCAAAAAAATATTGGGACATGTATGACAGAGATAAAGTATCGTTACCTGAAATTACAACACCTCCAGAAGGAAGAACAGAGTATACTTTATCAGAATATAAAGAGATTTTCAGTTATAAGGTGAATAATCCTGTGACAGAGAAAGAAGTGAAGGAATTGCGTCATGGTTATTTAGCTTGTGTATCTTTTGTTGATGCTCAAATTGGAAAATTACTTAAAGCTTTAGATAGGGAAGGTGAATTAGAAAATACAATTATAGTATTGTGGGGTGATCATGGCTTTAAGTTAGGTGACTACTCAGAATGGGCAAAAGCGACTAACCTAGAGTTGGATACAAGAGTGCCATTTATTGTTAAGTTACCTAAAGGTCAGACGTTTGTTGGTAAGACAGAAGCAATTGTTGAGTTGGTAGATTTAATGCCTACTTTATGTGATGCAGCAGGAATTGAAACGCCAGATAATGCACAAGGCGAGAGTTTAATGCCTATTCTTACTGGTAAGTCTAAAGACGTTAAAGACTATGCAGTGTCATTGTATACTCGTCCAAAAAATGTTTTGGGACATTCGTTACGTAACGATGACTGGCGATATACAGAATGGAGAGATACTAAAACAGGAGAAGTCATTGCTTCTGAATTATATGATATGACAGATGGCAAGATTGAGCAAATGAATGTAGTGAAAGAAGAGAAGAAAGTTGCTCAAGACTTGTCAAATGAATTGAAAAACTATCTTGATAATACTAAACGATGGGAGGGGCCAGTCTACCCTGCAAATCAAGATTATATATTCTAGTAACATGCGTGACTATTATTTGTGAATTTCTAAGATGTGTGACTTGTATACCTGAATAACAAATAACCTTAGGGTCTTCTTAAATTTTTTTTAGAAGACCCTTTTTTGCCTTGGATCAATACAGTTTTATCTAAATGGATTGATTGAAATCATTAAGTTTTGACAAAAATATATATGATCCTAATTGAGGGAAGTAAACTAAAAAAAATGATAAAATTTAATTTAACTATCCTTCAACATCATTTTATGAAAATGAGAAATGAATAAATTTTATTTTATAACAAAATGAAGAATTAATTATTGATAGGTTGTCAATAATTAGATCTTAGTACATTTACAACATAACTATAATTTATGTTGTAGGTTTAATATCAGTTAATTAGAAGTGACTTACGTATTATTATTGCATAAATAATGAAATGTTAAAATTTAAATATTCTTACATATATTATTTAAAACATCTTACTAATTTTTTATATTGTATTAACCTATTTTTGGAATTAAAAAATTAGTGAGACTACGATTAAAATTGACTATCTAATAAACTAGTGTATTTGTACTAGTAACTTATAATAATGGCAAAATCACATATACAATAGGCAATCTTGTATATTCTTTTGAAAATCGTTTCTCTTACATTTGTAATACGGACAAATTGTTATTTAATACAATTTTGAAGTCAATGGTACTATTTTTTGAAATGAAAGAATGTATTAATGAACTCAATGAATACTAATAAGAAACAACTCTTTTTAACTTGTTTTGTCTACTTACTATTTTTTTGTTTTGGATGTGCAAAACAAAAAGCATCGAATGAGATTGAAAAGAAGCCCAATGTTATTGTTATAATGACAGACGATATGGCATGGGGTGATATTAGTTACAATGGAAATAAAAACATAAATACTCCTCGCATCGATCAATTATCTAAGGAAGGAGCGAGCTTAAGTAACTTCTATGTTCAACAAGTTTGCTCTCCTACCAGGGCTGAGTTTCTGACGGGAAGATACAGCCACAAAATGGGAGTTTATGATACTTCAGAAGGAGCAGAAAGAATGAATGTTGATGAGACTACCATTGCAGAAGTATTTAAAGCAGCTGGTTATAAAACTGGAATGTACGGAAAATGGCACAATGGGATGCAATATCCTTATCACCCAAATGCTAGAGGTTTTGAAGATTTCTATGGATTCTGTTCCGGTCATTGGGGGAACTATTTTGCTCCAATGCTTGAAGATAACGGTAAAATTGTAAAAGGTAATGGATTTATTGTTGACGATTTTACTGATCATGCAATGAAGTTCATGGAAGAGAATAAAGAAGAACCATTCTTTATTTACCTTGCAATTAACACTCCCCACACCCCACTACAAGCTCCACACAAAAACTGGAATAATTTTAAGGATAAGCCTTTAAAGATGTTTTCAGAAACTCACAAGAAAAAGGAGAAGCCTCAGAAAACTAATGCAGCTTTGGCAATGGTGGAGAATATTGATTACAATGTTGGAAGAATCAATGATAAGCTAGAAGCATTAGACATTAAAGATGAGACTATTGTTATCTTCTTTTCTGATAACGGTCCTGCATTCTATCGTTGGAATGGCGGAATGAAAGGTAAGAAGGGTAGACCAGATGAAGGTGGTGTTCTTTCTCCATTCTTTATCCAATGGCCAAACAGAATAAAAGGCGGTGAAGTTGTAAATCAAATAGCTTCGGTTACAGATTTACTACCAACGTTAGCTGAAATGTGCGAGATTCCTTATGCAACAAATCACAAACTAGATGGCATGTCATTGAATGGTTTATTGACAAAAGGTGAAAGCTCGAAATCATTAGAAGACAGAATTATATTAAATCAATTCTACAACAAAATCAGTATTCGTAATCAAAAATTCAGACTGGCGTTTACAGGAGAGTTATATGATATTGAGAAAGATAGAAAGCAATTAGTAGATGTAAGTGATCAATTCCCAGATGTAAAGAAAGAATTGGTGGCACATCAAGAAAGATATGCTAAAGAAATTAAAGAGTACAATCCATCTGAAGATAAAAGACCATTTATTTTAGGTCATCCAGATGCGATATTTACTCAAATACCAGCAAGAGATGCAAAACCACATGGTAACATCAAACGCTCAAACAGATGGCCCAACTGCTCATTTATGCAAGATTGGACTAGCATAAATGACAGTATCACTTGGGATGTATCCGTTCCTTCAAAAGGAAAGTACAATGTTAAGTTATACTATACTTGTCCAGAAGGTGATGAAGGTTCAGAATTTTCATTAACGATTGGTGAATCTGTACTTGACGGTAAGATTGTTGAAGCATGGGATCCACCATTACAAGGTGCTGATAAAGATCTTTATCCAAGAATTGAATCTTATGTAAAAGACTTCAAAACATTGGATTTAGGAGAGATTAATATTGAAAAAGGAGATTTCAGAATGACACTGAAAGCAACGAAGATCCCTAACAAAAAAGTGATGGATTTCAGAATGTTGCTTTTTGAAAGATTAGATAAAAAGGAAGATCTTTCAATGACTTTGAAGTAGTTGATACTATGAATTTGTGATTAAGTTTTCAGTTCCCAGTCGTCTATTTGGGAACTGTGAAACTTCACAAAGTATGAATTGTAATGAAATGAATTTAAACTGAAAGAACAGTTAAAGAATGATGACTAATTTCAAAAAACTAACATACATATTAGGCTTAAGTCTATTATGTACTACCGGAATGACAAGTTGTGAATCAGAAGTCTATAATGAGCATTATGGAGAACCTGACGACATGGCTTTTATCCCAGAAATTTTAGCAGAGCAGCCCAATGCTACAACCACATCAAATGCACTTAAAAGAACTGGTCTAGATCCTTTAATGATTGGTAGCACTGGTTATTTCACTGTTTTTGCTCCATCTGATCAGGCTTGGGAAACTTATTTTTCGGCAGATACTACGTACAGTTCTATTGAAGAAATGCCCGACGAGGAGTTAGAAAAATTATTATTAAATCACATTATTACACCAGCATATTTATCATATGAATTAGAAGGTTTACTACAAGACAATCAAACACTTTTAATCAGAAACTTTATTGAAAAATATCTTTCTGTTTATGTTAATGACAGTGTGGTTTATGTGAATGCAAATCCTGCACAAACTCAAGACTTATTTGCTTTTAATGGAGTAGTTCATGTTGTTGACAATGTATTGCCATATAGAAACAACATCAAGGAAATTATGGAAACAAAACCAGAATTGACTACTCATTTAGAGGCGATACAAAGATATACAGAAATACAAATTACCTTATCTGTTAATCAAGACAGCAACGGTAATTATTACGAGATCGAAAAGGAAATAACTCCTTCGTTAAGTGCTAACCCAGCAGATGAAGAAAAAGCCTTAACCATGTTGGCTGTAACTAACGATGCTTGGGCAGAATTCTTTGCTGATGAAAGAACTGCTGGTTACTCAACAGTTGATGAATTGCCTGATCATGCCTTAATCAAAATCTTAAACGGACATGCTAAAAAGTGGCAAGCAGTTGAGAGTCCATTAAGTATTTACCATACAAACAATTCAGGTAAATTATTTAATAAAGGCGAAGAATCTTCATTACAATCGAATGAAGCTGCTATTGCAAGTAATGGTCATTTATATATTCTTGATGAACTTCCAATGATTGAAGAATTTGATGGGAAATATACACTTAAAACATTTTATTCGCATTCTGACCTTTCATTATTCTATGAAATGATGAATAAAGCAGATGAGCAATTGGTATTAAATAACGATAATGGGTTAGGAGGTTATAAGGCTTACTCTTGGCAATATCCTGTGGATAACAAGGGATATACTTTACTTGCTCCAACAAATGATGCTATGATTGCAGCAGGCTATTCAAAGGAAAATATCAAAGCATTACCTTCAGCACTAGCTGTAGAGTTTATGATGAAACATATCATTTATAACAATGACCCAACAATGTCTGAAGATGATCTTCTTAATGGTGGTAATATTAACGTACTAAGATTTAGAGATCATAAGGTTCAATTTGAAAGTGTAAACGGTGAAATTGTTATCACAGAAAATAATATTACAAAAGACATAAGTGGGGAAGACAGTGTATTTGTAGAATTGACAAACGGCCAACCAGCCATAGTTGAAAGTAATATCATGACAAATGATGATTACTATATACATAAGATCGATCAAGTACTTTTCAACTAGTAAAATCAAATACGTTTACCCCCCAAATTATTACTCATAGAATCTATTCATATGAAAAAAATATTACTGACATATTTATCTATTCTTTTGTGCTTTGCTGCAAGTGTTACTGTAGCTCAGGCTCAAGAACAGTTAACTGTAAGAGGAGTAGTAAAAGATATTGCTACAGGTGAAACATTAATAGGTGTACACATTAATGTAAAAAATACCACTTTTGGTGTGTCTACCGATTTTAATGGTAAATATAAGATTGCAATCAATAAAGGAGAGACTTTGGTATTTAGATATTTGGGTTACCAAGATCAGGAAATCAAAGTAGAGAGTGATGAGGAGAGACTAAAAGTAGAGATGGTATCTGGTTCTACTGAACTAGAAGAAGTTGTGGTGGTTGGTTATTCATCAATGGCTAGAAAAGATGTAGTGGGTTCGATCTCAACAGTGTCATCAGAAGATGTAACAGGGCAGGTAACTGATGTACAAAGTATGCTACAAGGTATGTCGCCAGGTGTACAGGTAGTCAATAGTTCTGGAGCTCCAGGTGGTGGAGTTTCTGTGAAAATTAGGGGAACGACTTCGATTGGTGCAGGTAACGATCCATTATATATTGTAGATGGTGTACCAATCGTAAATAATACAGGAATTGGTGGTGGAGCAGAGTCTGGTGGAAGCAACCCTTTGAGTTGGTTAGATCCTAAAGATATTGAATCTATGACTATCCTTAAAGATGCTGCAGAGACTTCAATCTATGGAGCAAGAGCATCTAATGGGGTTGTAATGATCACAACGAAAAAAGGAGAAGCAGGAAAGACAACATTTAATGTAGGTTTCCAACAAGGCTTTAAACAGATTACAAATAACTATTCTATGCTTTCGGGAGATCAAAACAAAACAAAGATCTTCGAAGCTGCATACAATAGAAACCCAGCATTAGATATTTATAATAGCTCATACTATGCCCCTTTAACCAACAACCCTGCTCGTAATGACTTCTATGCCTATAATAATAACACTAATTGGCAAGAAGCATTACAGCAAACGGGTCAGTTTACAGACATGAACTTAAGTTTGAATGGTGGTAAAAATGGTGTAAGGTATTTTATTTCTGGTGGATATTATACTGAAGATGGTACTATTAAAGCAACAGGTTTTGATAGAGTATCTAGTAGAATGACATTGGATTATGACGTAAATGATAAATTGACAATTGGTGCAAGAGTATCATTTGCAAGAACAAAAATGGACAACGGTGGTGGACATGCGGTGATTAAATCGATGACTACATTGCCAACTTACTTATATCCATACCAAAGAGACATCAACGGAAATGTATTGCCATCATTTGAGACGTCAGCTTTCGCAAGAGATTTAAATCCATTTATCGCAATGGAAAGAAACTTATCGGAAACGACAAATAATGTTGTAAACTCGAATGTTTATGGTGACTGGAAAATCTTTAAAGATTTAACTTTCAAAACAAGTTTATCTTACAACTATAATCATGTAGAGCAAAATATCTTTACTTCTAAAGAGTCTTACAATTACTTACAAGAAGCACAAGGCTCTAATGCAACATCTAACTTGTCGAGTATCAACTGGGATAATACTTTATCTTATAAAAAATCATTCAACAAGAAGCACAACATAAATGTACTTGCAGGTTTTGGCTACTTACATAATGAGAAGCCAAGATCGAAAATCAATACTTACGGTAGTGCATCAGATAACTTCCAATTTGTAAACTCATACTTAAGACTAAGTGGTTCTGATTATATCTGGACAGGTAACAAATTAGTATCAACATTTGGTAAAGTAGCTTACAATTTCATGGGTAAATACTATGCTACAGTAAACGTTAGATACGATGGTTCTTCAAGGTTTGGTGAAGATGTGAAATTTGGTACTTTCCCATCGTTTGCATTGGCTTGGAGAGCATCAAAAGAGAAGTTCTTGAAAAACTTTAAACCATTGAGTGATCTGAAATTCAGAGCAAGTTATGGTCTAACAGGTAATCAAAACATTGGAGATTTCAACGCTTACGGTCTATATTCTCCAGTAGCCAACTATATCTTAGGCGGTTCAGTTCCAACGGGTATGAATGTTGAAAACCTTACTTGGGAAACAACTAAGCAATTTAACGGCGGTGTAGATTTAGTACTTTTCAACTATAAATTGAAATTGGTTGCGGATTATTATCACAAGACTACAGAAGACTTATTACTTGCTAAAAATATCTCACAGACTTCTGGTTTTGATCAGGTATTACAAAACTCTGGTACTATCCTAAATGAAGGTCTTGAATTAGGTTTACATTATACAGTATTCGATAAGAAATTTACATGGACTACTGGTGGTAACATCACATTTGCGAAAAACCAAGTGTTGGATTTACCAAACAATGAACCGATCTTCTTAGAAGTAGGTAATAATCAAAGTAAGTTATTCACTATCATCGAAGAAGGTCAGCCATTAGGAAATTTCTATGGTTGGAAGGCGTTAGGAGTTTATTCTACTCCGGAAGACGTGATGACTACTAAAGCTAATGGCGAAAAAGTTCCAATGAAAAATGGTTTAAATGGTAATCAACCTTTCGAAGCAGGTGATGTAATTTGGGAAGATTTAAATGGTGATGGTGTGATTAATAATGATGACCGTCAAATTATCGGAAATGCACAACCAAAATTCTTTGGTGGATTTAATAACACATTCGGTTATAAAGGATTCTCACTTAACGTATTGGTACAGTACTCAATAGGTAATCAAATTTATAACTATACAAGAAGTCAATTAGAGAGTCAGGCGGCACAAGATGCAATGACAACAGCTACTTTGAGATCTTGGAGAAAGAATGGAGATGTCACGGATGTACCTAGAGCTTACCAAGGTGACCCAATGTTAAATGGTCGCCAATCTTCAAGATGGGTAGAAGATGGTTCTTATGTAAGATTAAAAACAGTTACACTTTCATATAACCTCATGAACGAATCGATTAAAAACGCTGGAATCAACAGTATCCGATTCACCATCACAGGTAACAACCTTTTAACATGGACAAACTACTTAGGTTATGATCCAGAAGTGAATTATTCTAACAATCCAGGTGCAATTGGAATCGACAGATATGTTTATCCTCCAAACAGAGGCGTAACAATGGGTGTAAATGTTCAATTCTAAGAAGAAATTTAAGATGAAATCAATCAATAATATTATATCAATAGCATTAGCCGTTTTATCTTTCTCTTGCAGTAGTCTTTTGGAAGTAGATCCAAAATCATCTGTAAAAATGGATGACTATTGGCAAAACGGATTGGATGCTGAAGCCGCAATCATGGGCTGTTACAGAACGTTTGGAGATGAAACAAAACGTCTTGTTTGTTGGGGAGATGGTAGAGGCGATATCCTCTATGGGGGAGAAGGCGCAACATTCGACGATATCTTTAATAATGTTCGTAGAAATGGAATCACAGAATTATCAGAAAGTGCTAACTGGCAGTCGATGTATTCAGTGATCAACCAAGCGAATCAGATTATTGTAAATACGCCAAAAATTGTAGATAGAGATAATAGTTTTACTGTTGTGGAGAGAGACAATATCATGGCGGAGGCATACTTCATGAGAGCTTTAGCACACTTCTATTTGGCTAGAGTTTTTGAAAGTGCTCCATATGTAAAAGTACCTACAACTTCTGCAAGTCAGGATTTCCATAATGCTCCAATTTCTCAAATGGAAATGTTTGAGAATGTGATTGCAGATTTAGATTCTGCTTTAGCATTGGATATTGTGATAGACTATCAAGTAGACGAACGTCAAAATCATGGTAGAGCAACAAGAGGAGCTGTTTATTCTATGAAAACGGATGTGTATTTATGGATGAAAGACTATGCAAATGCAGTTGTATCTGCAGATTCTGTATTGTCGATTCCAAGATACCAACTGCAGACTGGTGAAACTTGGGTAGACTTATTTAGAGTAGGAAACCAACCAGAAAGTATCTTCGAATTACAATACGATGTAGTGTATTTAGTGGAGAATGATCTATTACAGATTTTCAACAGAAGAGACAACAGAGAAGGTGGTGTTCCTTATGGTAGCCAGATTTATAAAACGAATTTCAGAAACAAGAAATATTGGGAAGCAGACAATGCAAACAATATTGATAACATTAGAGGTATTAATGCATCTTACTCTGGAGAGGGAACGATTCCTTGGAAATATGTAGGTATTTCAGATACTGAAGTGAGAAGAAACAGAGATGTAAACTATATCCTTTACCGTCTGGCAGGTGTGATGCTAAATAAGGCAGAAGCATTGAACCGTTTGGGTAGAAAACAAGAAGCACTAGACATTGTCAATCAAATCAGAGCAAGAGCAGGTATTCAGCCGGCAAACGACTATCAGAAAAACAATCCAAGATTCTTATCTCCAAGAGATTATATGGAAACTATTGAAGATGCCATCATGGATGAAAAGGCAAGAGAATTAGCCTATGAAGGTTCAAGATGGTTCGACTTAGTTCGTTTGAGTAAGCGTAGAGGAAATGCAGATTATATGAGAAATGCACTTTCACTGTACGGTTACAACTGGATCGATGGAGTATTGCCACAAGAATCAATCGATATTATCAGTTCTATTGTAGATGAACCAAGAAGCTGGTACTGGCCATACTACTACAAAGAGGTACAATCGAATAGAAATATCTCTCAGAAGCCTTACTACACTGGTAAATAGATAACTAACATTGAAATGATTTTTTAGATTATGAAAAATATATTATTACTTTTTTTATTCATCTTAGGAGGACAGCTGGCACAAGCACAGTTGGGGTATCCTGTACAAACTGCATCTTCTGATGATAATGCAACTAACTTCAGTGCATCACAGGCAGTTGATGGTAGTAACAATACTTATTGGAACGCAATTGATAGCAAAACAATTACATTGGAATTGGATAAACCTATGCCAATTGATGCCTATTCAATCCAATATAGAAACACTAAAGTAAATTCAACACATGGTCCTTCTGGTTATGAAGAAAGTTATTTGTCAAAAAATGGACAAGAATATAAAGAGCCATTAGTTTATACAGCTAAAGTACTTGAAGGGCCAATCGAAGAAGTCAACTTCAGTGCTGGAGACCGTTCAAGTCGACTAGTGTTTGACTTGGATGAATTAGATATTCCGATGATTAACTCTACGCTTTCTATGTGGGTGAAGATGGATGATTCTGATGGTAAAGGGAGATTGATTTTTACTGTGATTACAAACGATAATAGAAGGTTTGGCTTAACAAAAAATACAGCATCCCATACTGCTGGTTTGGCTGGTGAAGGTTTTAATGCTGAATTGGATTTGGGTGATGATGGGGTAATTTCAAGTGATGGTGTATACCAAATCACAGGTGGTCAGTTTCTAGCTGATACGTACCATCATGTTGTCATTGTGAATAATGCAAAGAATTCAAAAGCTGAAAACATACTGTATATTGATGGTGTTCAATACAATGCAACCAATTCATCAAATACATCATCGATGCATGCAGCTGAAAGATTCTCACAACTTATTTTAGGTTACGATGGTAGGCTATCAAATGGTAATGGGGATAAAATTAATACGAATGTAACTTTCGACAAAGTTCAGATATTTAATACTGCTTTAGATATTAATCAGGTTGCAAATCTATATAGAACAGAAACATCTACTTTACTTGATGGTGAAGAAGCATTTGTAGATGTGCCTCTATTCGAAAATAATTTTAATGACCTTCCAACTACTTCTCAATGGGTATTAAAAGGTTCAACGAACGGAGTAGATTATACTGATATTGAAACGATATCAACAACTGATGAAGTTAGAGAAACACAAAACTACTCAAATGCTATAACTGAAAACTTTTATCAATACTATCAATTAGTTTTTGATCATACAGCTGAAGTTGCAGAAATTGAATTATCTACAAAAACTAGCTTCGAAGAAAAATTTGCAAACGTTGTTTTAGATCAAACTGACGGAGAAGGAGAGTTTAACCAACAGAATTTTGGTTCTTCATTAAGACAGTACAAGTGGTCTTATAAAAACTTATTGGGGTCAGGTACTTCTACGGATTCAGACAATACAATCAATGGTAATACAGCAAGGTTTAAAGATGACGGTTTTATCGAAATAGCTTTAGTAGATGGTTTATCAAAAGTGGCTTTTCTATATAAAAATAGCTCTTTTGGAACAGGTACAGTTCAAGTAATGGTAAACGGAGAACAAGTAGGTACTGTAACTGGTACTGCTGAAGTTCAAGAAACATCATTCAATTTAGATACTCCAGTTGAAGGAAATGCAATACTTAGGTTCCAAGGGACAAACCAATTGTTATTGGATAATATTGCAATTCATGCCAATCCTGTTGAAGGTGGAGTAGTAGAACCAAATGCTATTTCTATTACAAGTGAAGATACATTTACTTTTGATGGAAACCCTGTATCAATCACAACATCTACAACGCCTGTCGATGCTGCTGTAACATTAGCTTTCTTTGATAAAGATGATACTCCTTTAGCAGAAGCACCAACAAATCCAGGAACTTATAAAGTGGTAGCATCTTTAACAGATGATGCTGAAGTTAAAGCCGAGCAGACATTTACAGTCAATGCTGTTGCAGTAACTTTTGAGATGTCAACATTGATTTTTGATATCAATACAACACCAAACTTTAAAACATTTATCACACCGTCTCCTGCTGTAGAATTTACTGTAAATACAGAGGCTGTTGATATGGCAGTTCCTACAGATTATACTATCACTGCAACTTCAAATCAAACAGGATATGAAGGGACTCAGGATTTTATAATCACAGTTTCGGGTGATATTCCAGTGGATATCAATTTAGTATCTGGCGAAGAAATTACTTATACATATACAGGAAGCAACGAAGTAAATGCGGCACTTTTCAATTTATCAGAAGATGTTACTTTTGATCTTACATTTGAAGATGGAGAGCCAATTTTACCAGGAGACTACTCAGTAAAAGTAACAGTCACTGCAGACGGTTATGAAGGTACAAAAACATTTGATGTAACAGTAGAAGGTATTGAATCATCTGTTGTTTTAGCAGATAATGAAGTGGTTGATTTTACAGGTGAAGATCAGTTCCCATCGGTTACATTAGGAGACGGAATTACGGAAGAGGATTTAGAATGGAGTGCTACTCCAAATGCAGCTACGGTTTACAATGCTTTAACTGCTACGATCAAGAAAGTAGGGTACAAAGAAATTGTATCTAATGCAGTAACGTTTACAATCAACTCGGTTGAAACTCCAGACCCGGATACAGATGAGCCAATTGTAAAAGAAGTGACAACATATGCTTCATCAGATTTCGAAGAAGAATTTGGTCCTGAAAACGTTGGAGATAATGATGATGCAAGCTATTGGAAAGCTGTGAAAAACACTACATTAGATCTTACTTTAGACGAAGGAACTGTAGTGGATAACTTCCAATTGAAGTACAACACCAATGAATTCATTTCTACTGTTGGTCCAAATGCGTATGCAGATTCTTACTATAAAGATGCGACATTGTTTGACCAAGAATTTACAAGAGTTGAGGGTGTGAATGGTGAAGAAAATGGAGCGTTAAGTTTTGTGACAAATGATAGAAGAATCACTATTGATTTAGAGGATTTAGATCAGTCAGTTCAAAACTCTACATTCTCTACATGGATTCAAACAGACAATTCAATTGCAAGTAGCCGAGTATTATTGACTTTAGAAGGTAGTAATGATCTAATGTTTGGTATCTCAAGTAACAATCAGAATGATGACGGTACCCCTGCTTATGGAATTGGTTTGGCTGGAGATATTGCAGGTGGAATTTTCCAAAAAGTAGATTATGCTTTTGAAGCAAATACTTTCCATCATGTTGTGGTTTCTATTGCAAAGAGAAGTGAAACTAACAGTTCAATTACAATCTATGTGGATGGTGTTCAGACGAACAATGTCAAAGGTGGAAATCCAACTTTAACAGGTGATATTAACTACAAAAAACTATACTTAGGTTACGATGGTAGAGTATCATCAAACTCTCAAAAGAACAGTATTCCATCTGTAGTAGATAACTTCGAAATTTATGAGGGCGTATTGTCTCCAGAAGAAGTGAAGTACTTGTACAATCAAAAAAGTGCAACACCATTAGAAGGTGCTGTTGCTCCAGATGCTTCAACATTGATTTTATCAAATGAATTTGATAACAAGAAGGAGTCACTTTCATGGACATTGAAAGGTTCTGCTGATGGAGAAGTGTATGAAGAATTAGGAATGTATTCTATTGACAATGTAGAAGGCGAAGCACTTCAGGTGTTCAATGGTAAGATCGATAACCCAAGAGGTTATATGCATTATCAGTTTGATTTTGATCAAAAGTTAGAGTTAAATGAGTTAGCATTATTGATCGAAAATGAGGTAGAAAATCCATTAATGCCTGCATTTATCACATTTGAAGAAACAGAAGAATTTGATTTTAATAATACGGCAATTGAGGTTACATACGAAGTATATCCTAATGATTTAACAGTAGATTTATCTTATGAAGATCTTGAAGGGAATGATTTAGGAGCTGCACCAACTAACCCTGGTACATACAAAGTGATTGCAACTGTAAACTCTACTGAGTATGAAGGTGCATACGAAAAAACAATCACAATCAATCCTGTAACAGTAGATTTTACAATCTCAGAAACTACATTCAAAACAAATTCTGTAGTTGATTTTGAAGCGTTAATTTCTTCAGATCCAGAAGTGAATTTTGATGTAAATACTTCAGCGATTGATCTTGCTACTGCAGGTTCTTACGATATCATCGTTACTGCAAATCAAGTGGGGTATAATGGTTCAAAAACTTTTGAAATCACATTGACAGAGCTTGAGCCAGTAAACATTACTATTTCACAGCCTATTTCGTATGATTATACAGGTAATATTGAAGTAACTAAAGATTTATTCACCCTATCTAAGGATGTAGACTTTTCACTAACATATTCAGCAGATCCTATTCTTCCAGGTATTTATAGTGTTACGGCGGAAGTAATAACAAGTGGTTATTCAGGGAAGGCGACTTTTGAAGTTGAGGTGAAAACAATTAAGGTAAATAGCTTTACTGCAGATGCTGAAATGTATTATACTGGAGAAATAGTTTACCCTACAGTTTATACAGATGGAAAGGATTTAAACATCGACTTTAAAATAGTAGGAGATATAGATCCAATCAGGTTAGGAGCTTATACTGTAGTGGCTACGATTGATGAAGTAGGATATGAAGAAATAAGTAAAGAATTCAACTATGAAATTGTACCAATCCAAGTGGATATTACTCTAGCAGATAAAGTAGTAGAATACAATTTTGGTGAAGAAGTATTACCGACTGTTATTACTGGCGACTATGAATTGGAATACACTTATGAGTTCAATACTGGGGATGGGTCTTCATTAGGAGAGCACAAAGTATACATAGAAATTAACCAAGAAGGTTATGAAGGTAGTGCATTGTTAACTTATGAGATAGAGAAAATAAACCTCATAATTACATTATCGAATCTAGAGCATGTATTTGATCAAGGAGCGAAAGAGGTATATTATGATATAGAAATAGCAGATTCGACCTATTATTTCGAAGATATTCTTATTACCTATAATGATTCTACAGATCTACCAATTGAAGTTGGTGAATATATTGTCAAATTAAGTATTGACGATCCTTATTATCAAGGCACTGTAACAGATACATTAATTATACATTCAGAAGGGACTATCATTAATGATATTCATGATAATTTAGAAGATCAATTGACAGTTTATCCTGTACCAAGTAATGGTAACTTTACTCTTGAAACTAATTTTAACTCAGGGATTCTAAAAGTATATTCATTAACTGGTGAGGTGATCAAAACAAAATTATTCGATAGTCAGAAAATTAAAATGGATCTAGGTACAGTTGCTAAAGGTGTATATATCATTGATATTACAGATGGGAATAGAAGAATCACGAAAAAACATATTATAAAATGATAAGTTGACATTATTCAACCTAAGAGCCGATCTTTCTTGCAAAAATGCTGAAAGGTCGGCTTTATGTCGTTTTGTTCGATTCAAGAATAATATATCGGATTTTAAGTGTATAAAATACCAATTTCAGCTATGAAAATTTTAAATTAGAAGATTATACTTTTATCTTTAAGATATAACTTATAGAAAAAAAAACACTTACATCCATAAAGGAATTTTTTTAAATAATCTGTGATTACAACCTTTATTTATGGCACATAATTACGAAAGAACCAGAATCCTTGACGAGCTAAATCTGGATTATGATGACGAAAATTTATGTATTCTTTTAGATTACTTGCATATTTATCGTTTTGATTCAGAAGAAAAGTTCAGACTTCACGCTCATCCCAATTTCGAGTTTCATTATATCGCTTCCGGTAAGGGAACGATTGGGATCTTAGACCCTAAATTTTTGAATAGTGAGCATGTCTTAGAGATGAAAGGTCTGTCTAACAGTGCCAATGTAGATTCTTTATTAGAGTATTATCTCAAGAAAAATAAAGAAAAGGAGTTAGAGGATTTATGCACAATCTATCATGTTGAGAAAGGAGATGTTTTTGTAAACCCGGCAGGGCAATTCCATTTCCAAATCGCAGACAAAGACGATCCAATAGTAGAATACAGTTTTAGATGTACTTACGAGCCAAAAAAACTTGATGCTGATATACATACCATAAATCAAGATTTAAAGAAAGTTATGGAGTTGATTACGCAGAGTACGGGGAAAGTTTATAAAGATCATCATAACGTAGGGAAGTTATTTGAGTCTATTTTAGAAGAAGCCTCATTTAGAATGCCAGGGTATATTGTTAATGTTAAAGGTTTATTACAACAGATAATTGTAGCTTTTTCTCGTCATATGTGGGACAAGAAGAGCATGGAATACAACTTTCCTGAAATGGAATTGACCAACAAAAGAAATAAGATTATTGATACCTATATTGTAGACAACTTAGAGAAGAATATTACATCTCAAGAGTTAGCAGAGGTAGTCTTTATGAGTCAAAGAAGTTTATTCCGATTTTTCAAAAAAGAAAAAGGTGTTTCTGTACATCAATATATATTACAGTTTAAAGTAAATAGAGCTTTAAAACTATTGGAACATTCACAAATTTCATTAGCCGAAATAGCAGATCTTACAGGGTTTTCATCACAGTTTCATTTAAGCAGAGTGATTAAGAAACATACTGGTCAAAGCCCAAGTGAATACAGAACTTTAAATCACCAGCTAGAACCCTCTACAACAGAATAAATATTGAATTGGGATTATTAGATTTCGATATAGATCATTTAGTAATTCTCTTGTATTTGGTTTCAATTTTTCTACTTGGAGCCTACTTTTCAAAAAAGAGTAAGAGAGATGCAAAAGAAGATTTTTTAACAGGAAAGAGAGAACTAGGATGGTTTTCTACTGCACTTGTTATTCTGTCTATGTCTATCGATACAGGCATAATGGGAGTAGCAGGTGTTGGTTATGTTTGGGGTTTTGCGATTCAACCCAATGCCGCCAATATGTGGTTTGTAGCTCCATTGGTGGTTTTAGTGTTTATACCGATCTATTGGAAATCGGGAATTAAAACAACACCCGAATATCTAGAAAAACGATTCGATACCAGAACAAGTACGCTATTTTCTTTGATGATGGCGATTTATAACGTTGTCATTCTTGGAACATCTATCTATTTAGGAGGGTTAATTCTCAATGAGTTTATAGGAATTTCTACCGAATTTGGAGCATTGCTATTACTATTAATAGTAGGAGGATATGTAATTTTCGGAGGGATGAACACCGTACTTAAAGTCAATATTTTCCAAAGTATCTTTATTCTTATTACATTGTTTGTGATTGGGGTAGTTACTTTTATCTCATTTGGGGGTTGGGAGACGTTCATCAATATTCAAGGTCAAACGAAAGCAGAGACTTCTCTATTAAGCACTTTAGGTAAATACGACCTTGATATTTTTACAGAGTCATGGTACCCACTACCTTTTGGTATTCTTTGGGCTTGTATTGCAGGTATGAGTTGGATTGCTTGTAATTACGGAATGGTGCAAAGATTATTGACAGCCAAATCGGAAGTGCATGCACAAAAAGGTATTCTAATGATGGGTGTATTACATGTGATTACCTTTAGTATTGCCTATATTATTGGAATTATCTCATCACAAAAATTCCCAGATGTGCTACCCGATAAATCATATCTATTAAGTATACAGGCGGTTATACCGAAGGGAGGAAGAGGCCTTATTATTTCAGGGTTAATAGCTTCATTGATTTCTACAGTAGATGGTTTGCTGACAGCAACAGGAACGTCCATTTCTTTAGATATTTATAAGCAATTATTCAAACCAAAAGCTAGTAGTAATGAATTAAAAAAAGTAGCTAGAATTGTACAGGTATCAACAATGATTATTGCCCTTTTTCTTGTGATGCCTATGGCAATGAAATCACCTATTATTACAGATTTTATTCAAGGGGTAGTTGCTGATATATTCAGTGTGATTTCCGCATTATTCTGCTTAGGAATTTTCACAAGGAGAATAAATGGTAAATCAGCTTTTTATGCTATGCTTATTGGAATTATTATTTCTGTGAGTATACATTTCCTTACCAATATAAACTTTGTGTATAGAGGAATATTCTCCTTTTTCATTACGATTATTGTCGCCTTTGCTCTTTCAATTAATTCAAAAAGAAAGAACTTTGAAAACCTTACAATTTATGATTGTTTGGAGGAAAACGGACAAAAATCAATAATTTTCCATTTTCACAAGATGAAACTACCTATTTTTTTTGTGATAATTATGTGGTTACTTTTTACAATAGTTTGGGAAGGCTTTATTGTTCATTAACTAATCCTATTCAAAAAATATTCAATTAACTTCTTTGGATAAACAGTATTGTTAATAGCGGTACTTTATCAAAGTGTATATTAGTGACTAACAGGTAATGGATAATAATGAGTCATATAATATATATTATATCAGCTTTTCATTATAAATGATACAGTAAATTTTAAACTTGGCAATCTTGTGTATTTAGTTGACTAGGTTATATAACAAAACTTGGATAGGCAGAAAGTACATTTGTATATGATCATTTTAGAATGCCTTGAATTTGACATTTTAGATTGAATGAAAGAAATGACATGAAATTATTAGTTACACTTTATATTATTTCAACCTACTTTGCATCAGTATTGTTTGCACAGGGAAACTCATTCACTTTTGTGAAAAATGGTGAGTTATTTAATGCAGATGGTTCTAAAGCTGCATATTTTGGTGTGAACTTTCAATCATGTTTAAGTTGGGAATATAAAGAGCGACTAAAGTCTTCAGGTAAAAAATTTTCAAACGAATTATTAAAATATAATTCAGATGAAGGAATAAAAGAGTTAATAACTTTAGGGGTACAAGCAATTAGGCTACACCTAACCCCCAATGATTTTACTAATGAGGAAGGACATCTTGTAGATAATATCTATTCTCAGAATCTTGATTATACGCTTTCTTTAGCTAAGAAAAATAACATTAAGGTTTATATTACTTTGGTTAATGTGATGACAAAAGGATATGACCAATCTTCATTTCTCAATAAATATTTAAAGAATAAAGAACTCATCTTAACGGAGGAAGAATCTTTGGATAAGATAGAAGTATATATTAAAGAACTTTTGAATCATGTAAATCCTTACACAAAAGTAGCATACAAAGATGAGTCAAATATTCTTTTTTTTGAGATATTAAATGAGCCTCATTACCCTAATTTCAAACATATTGAAAATAATGGAACATACTTAAAAGGATATAATGTTTGGTTAACTGAAAATCAGAAAGTATCCACTCTGCAAAATTACGATGCATATACAGCGGAGTACACTACCGAATTTATCAATAGAATGTATAAAGTTATCCGGTCTACAGGAGCAAAACACCCAGTGGTTTGGAATTGTAATTGGAACAAGTTCTTTAATGGAAGGAATGCACTAAAAAGAGCCATTGCAAAATCTTCTGTAGAAGGAGTGGCCTTTTGTTTATATCCTGGACAGGCCAATACAAAGAAGCCTTATTGGAAACACCCTGAAAACTTGGAAAATATTGACTTTACAGAATACTTAGAAAAAGTAGAAACAAAAAATTCGTACCTAGCATGGGTAAATGAGAAACAGTTTCAGGAAAAGTTTGTGGCTTGTTATGAATTTGAAACATTCTTTAATCAGAGTGCCTATTTATATCCAGCTATGGCGGATGTTTTTACAAATTTAAGAGTACAAGTGGCAACACAATGGACTTATGGTTTGCCTATTTATGCAGAATATTACAATGGATCACATTTCTTCAACTTAAAAACCACACCTGTAAAAGCAGTTAGCTTTATGACAGCGAGTAAAATATTTAACCATAACATTTTGCAAAATAATAAGGCGGAGTATGGTTACTCTTTTAAAAATGATGATTGTTTTTACAGTGATGACCATTTTTTTATTTCTTTAGGAAAGCATGAAAAAAACATCGATATCAACTTGCAATATCCTTTTACAGTCATTGGGTATGAAGACAATGGTTTGGTAAAGTATGATGGTAAAGGTATGTATTCTTTATTTGTAGATAAGAATAGTATTTCTATTGATATTCAACCAGATAGTAAATGGAAATACACTCATTGGGATAATATAAGTAATCCAAAAGGTGAAATCAATACACAATTGAGTTACAATAAGAAACATAAAATTGATGTAGGGCTTTTAATCCCTGAAGGTAAGAAAGTGAATGTTTATCGAATAGAGAAAGGTCATAAAACCTTAATCCTTAAAAATAAGTTGGTTACTGATATTGGAGTAAACGCAGGAAAGTATTGTGTTGAATGGGACCAAGGTAAAAGCAAATAGAATTCGATGAACAAAAGTATTGCACATAGTGACTTCTATAAAAAGCATAACAATGAAAAAATTTTTTTTAATGCTAAGAGAATATTTACATCTTAGTACAATATTACTATCTATTAGTTTGATCGGAATAACAAATAACATATCGGCACAAACAGTATTAACTGAAACTCCATTTGTAGGAGGTCAGGTATTTATAGAGCCTGGTCAGACTAAAGAGGAAATTAGGACATGGTTCAAAATCCTAAAGGACCATGATATGAATGTATGTCGTATTAGAATGTTTGAAACGTACATGAAAGACACCCAAGGAAATTGGGATTTTTCGTTGTTTGATATTGCATTTGATGAAGCAAAGAAAAACGATATTAGAGTATTTGCTACAATTTTTCCTGAAACTGCCTTTGATGATTTGGGAGGCTTTAAATTTCCTGGCTCTAAAGAAAAGCTTGATGAAGTATCTGCATTTATTAAAGCTGTAGTTTCTCATTATAAAGATCATCCTGCTTTAGATACTTGGGTGTTAATTAATGAGCCTGGTGGTGGCGAATTAGAAGAAAATACTTTTGCGTTAGAGAAATATGAAGACTTTAAGAAGTCTTTAGATCGAACAGGTTTTGATGAAAGAACTGGATACCAATACCTAGACCTTTCTTGGTATGAGTTTTACCGTTATTCTAATACATGGTACTTAACATGGTTAAAAGATCAAGTACATGAATATCATCCAGAAAGCCATGTTCATGTAAACCCTCATGGTATTTTTGAAAATTTACCTGAGTATGATCTGCAGGAATGGGAACCTATTTTGGGTTCGTTAGGAGCATCTGCCCATGCAAGTTGGCATTTAGGAATATTTAATAGGGAGGAATATACACATGGTATTTCTGGTATAGGTGAAATCGTTAGAGGAGGTGCAGGTAATTTACCTTGGATGATGACAGAACTGCAAGGGGGTAACAATACGTTTAGTGGTTATGACGCTATGTGTCCTACCAAAGAGGAAATTGAACAATGGTTATGGTCTTCTTTTGCGGGAGGTGCTAGAGGTGCAATTTTTTGGACATTAAACCCTAGAACCTCTGGTGTAGAAGCTGGTGAGTGGTCTATGCTTAATTTCCAAAACAAACCAAGTGATCGTCTAATTGCAGCATCACAAGTTGCAAAAGCAGTCAAAGATAACCCAACTTATTTTGAAAAATCGGTAGTTGTAGAATCAGGAGTCAACTTGTTATATACTTCCCCAAGTTTTTACATTGAACAAAAACTACAATCTCCTAAACCTGGGGATTTTGAAGGAAGATTGGAAGGAGCATCGATCAAATCGATTATGGCTTTCTACAAAGCTTTCAATGATTTGGGGATTCAATCAAATATTAAAGATATCAGAGGATTTGATTTCACTAAGAAGAATTACATCGGCGAAACAATTGTTTTGGCTAACCAAGTGAGTCTTGACCCAGAATATAAGAAAGATCTAGAAAGTTTTGTTTCTAAAGGTGGGAAACTAATTGTTACGGGACTTACAGGTTACTACGATAAAAGAGCAATTTGCTTATTGAATACATCAACTCCTTTTGAGAACCTATTAGGAGGTAATATTGCTGAATATAAGGTAGTAGGTAATACCTTTGAGATCCCGTTGCTTGATACACATGCAGCATTAAATGCACATTTATGGAAAGGAAGCATTGAAGTGAAAAATGCAAAGCCTGTTATTGTGGCAGAGAATGAAATTTTAGGTACAAAAAACAAGTTTGGTAAAGGTGAAGTATATTGGGTGCCTTCTTGTATTGGTTTAGGAGCTAGAGTTAGTGAAGATAATACTTCATTGGTTGAGTTTTTAAAGAAAGTAACCCTACCACAAAAAAACGAAGAGATAATAGCATTTGCTACTACTACACCAAATGTTCTTTTGAAAACTCTAAAGACAGAAGGCACATATTTAACTGTGTTAATCAATAAAGGTCAAAAAACTCAAAGCGTTCAATTAACAGGTTTAAATGACTTCACAGGAGTTTCTCTATATGGTGAATCATTAGGTAAAAAAGTAAATGGTAAAACGGCGTTTACGATCAAACCTGAAGAAACGATTGTAATCGGTTGGGAATCCGCAACAACTGCTTCTTTAGTAAACTAGTAAATTCTATAAAAGTATTTTTTGGCTTGAAAATATATATACCAAATCAATGATAAGATGAAATTTTATTGTTGATTTGGTTTTTTTATTAAAATTGGGGGTTTTGTTTGATTATTAAAGATTTGCAAGTGATTTATTTTGGCTGAAATGTGTAAGGACTAATTAGCTTAGATACTTTACATTTGTATATATCAAGAAATGAAATAGAAATTATTCGTAACCTTAAAATCACATCATCCAATATAGATTTTACTAGTTAACTAAATTAATATTGAATGATTTCAAAACCTTTACGCTATGAAACAACTAATATCTCTATTGCTTATCTCATTGATTTCTTATACTTCAACTTTAGCTCAAGATTCCAAAGTATATGATATAGAGGAAACGGCTACAAATTTTCTACAGAAAAAATATATCCTAGCAGCTGTACACCCTTATTATAACTACAGTACGTCTTATGCATATATCAACAGAATGAGATATGAAAATACGTTTGGAGAACCGTTAGATGATATTAAGGGAACATGGAGGAACTTTGTACCTGAAGTGACAATGATGTCCAATCCTATGGAAAACTTAGATGCTTTCGAATATGATATCCGTTCAGCTATGATGATGGGAATTGATGGGTTTAAGTTTGAGTATAGAGTTTATAGTGCAAAAGCGTATAAGAAAAACTTCGCAAAAGTACTTTCGTCTTATATCAGTGTAGCTGAACAAAAGAATATTGATTTCAAATTCTCTATTGAGGTGATTATGACTCGTCCTTTAAAATACTCTAGTGATAATCTATTTAGTGATATCAAAAAGGACTTGAATCATTTATTTCAGGAGACAAAATTCTCTAAAAAATGGATGAGAACAGGGAATGATAAAATCATTGTTTTTACCAAGGACCCACACCATGGTATTGATGAAGGGATCAATAAAAAATTCTTAAAAGAAGTAAGAAATAATCCTGCAATTATTGGTCAGCTAGGAGATAAGTTTGATCAACTTAAAGAAGACTTATTTGCACCTGTAGCTTTTGTATATCAGATTTCTAATATTGACAATAAGATTTCTACGCCTTTAATTTTAGAACATTTTGCAGCAGTAACCACATCAAGAAATACAGTAAGAAGAAAAAAGAATGTTCAACAATTAAGAGCACTATGTAAGAAACACAATAGAGAATATATTCCTACAGTATTTTTAGAGCAGCAGCATACTCAATTATTTAGTGTAGAAGAGAATAAACGTCTTACTGAGAATTCTGAATTTGCAAAATCAATTCCTAACAAAGACACTCAGTTTAAAGCTAGCAATCATAAGCAAACGTCAACCTTTAGAAGATTGATGGAAGATAACATCACTGATGATGTACATTTAATAAACTTAAGTTCATGGAACCTTTTTGATGAAGGATCACATTTTGCTCCAGAGATCCATCACAGTTATGGTTTAGGTGTATTATTGAACTTCTATAAAAATAAATGGGTAGGAAAAACAGAGCAGATTGATGAAGAAATGATCATGACTTCCTATAAGAATGTATTACCTGGAGAACTAAATTCGAATGATAATATCAAAGTAAATCTGCTGAATAGATTTTACAAAAAAGAAGCATTGGATAGCTTGGAAGTACTGACACTTTTGAAAGAAGAAGGATCGCTATATTTTAACGGTAAGTTTATTCAAAATGTACCGAAGGGTCTGCATACTACATATGTTCCTTTGAAACAAGGTAATGTTGAAGTACAAGTAAAGAGAGAAGGAATACAAAGTCTTTCTTTTAAATCACCAAAGTCTGTGACAGGGATGAATGATAGGGTTGATTTTACTACCTACATGCTTTCGAATTTGGATGAGAAGTACAGTATGATGAATCATAACTTAATCTTAAATGCAGAAATGTCTAAGATGCAGAATAGATTCTTACTTTCACAGTCAAAACAAGAGCTTTGGAAAGCGGCAGCGAGAGAAAGATTCTCTAGTGATCTGGAAGCAATCTATGAATATGGAGCAATTCCTGAAAAGTTTAAAACTATAAAAGAGAAAAACTATAAAAAGTACAAATCTAGTATTAAATCGTTATTAGATAATTTTCAATATTCGGTGTGGTTGGAACTAGAAGAAAAAGCTAAGAACAATAAAGGTATTGAAAAGTTATTAATGGAAGAAGATGAAACTTTAAAAGGATACAATATGCTTGATGTATTAGATTTTAAATAAATTTTATTGGTTGGCATGAACCTATATGAGACTAACATAAGTGTTACAATTTTATTTAACTATATGATTATATATACTAATTCGTTTTGGCAGATTTGTATAAAATAATTTAAAACTCCTGATGCTATCTTTGTAATAATAATCATATATATTCTTTTTGAAATGAAATTCATTAAACTACATCTATTACTTTTATTAGGACTAACTTTCTTTAGTAGTTGTACTTCATCAAAAAATAACTTTGTAGAAGATACTTCAAATAAGAAAAAGCCAAATGTAGTTATCATCTTTTTGGATGATTCTGGTTACGCAGACTTTAACCCATTTAATGATGATAAAAATGCAGTAGCTACACCTCATGTCGATCAATTATCGCAAGAAGGAGTTAAATTAACGAACTTCTATGTACCTCAAGCGGTTTGTTCTGCATCTAGGGCGGCGTTGCTTACAGGGAGTTATCCTGGCCGAACTAAAGTTTTTGCCGCACACAAAGCAAAAGAAAGAGGTTTGGATACACAATTCCCAACTATGGGAGAGTTGTTTGAAAAGAGTGGATATAAAACAGCACTTTTCGGTAAGTGGCACTGTGGAGATCAAGAAGACACAAGACCTCATAACAGAGGTTTTCAAGAAACTGCTGGTTTAATGTATTCCAATGATATGTGGAAATACCACCCAGTTGCTCCAGAAGTTTGGGGTAAAAACCCTTTACAATATTGGGAAAATGGAAAAGTGACAATCAATGATATCACAAAAGACGACCAAAAGCAGTTAACGAAATGGTATACTGAAAAAGCGGTAGACTTTATCAATAGAAATAACGAAGATCCATTCCTGTTGTATGTTACTCATTCAATGCCTCATGCTCCAATTTACTGTAGTGATGAGTTTGATGGGAAATCAGGTAAAGGTTTATATGCCGATGTGACGTTGGAGTTGGATTGGTCTGTAGGTCAAATCACAAAAGCACTAAAAGAAAATGGTCTTGATGAAAATACGATTGTGATTTTTAGTTCAGACAACGGACCATGGTCAATCTTTGGAAATCATGCAGGCAAAACACCTTTCAGAGAAGCGAAAGCAACTTCTTTTGATGGGGGAACAAAGTCGGCAACAATTATCAAATATCCTAACGGATTAAAAGCGGGTGCGTTTGATAAAGCGATTTGTTCTATTGATCTTTTGCCAACACTTGCTAACTTGTGCGATGTATCTTTAGGGGAAACTGAAATTGACGGAAAAGATATTTGGCCTTATTTATCGGGAGACGAAAAAGATAATCCGCATCCATATTATGCCTTTTCAACAGGTGCTCAATTAGAAGTAATTATGAGTGCAGATGGAAAGTGGAAACTTCATTTACCACACAAATACAGAAAAGTGAAAAAGTATGGTAAAGATGGTGGCTATGGAAAATATACTAGAGAGAAAATAGAGCTTTCTTTATTTGACCTGGAGAATGATCCATATGAAAAAGTCAATGTGGCTGATAAGCATCCTGAAGTAGTAAAAGAATTACAGGCTTTTGCTGAAGCTCACAAGAAGAAATTTTATTCTAAAGTAACTTTATAAGAATTTGATGTGGGGCACTGCTCGACGAAAGAAATGACGAACAATATGAACTTACATAATATCATAAAAACAACTTTTACTTCGATTGTCCTTTCAATATTTTTGATTGGGTGTGGAGGACCGCAAAAAAATGTTGCCCAAGAAGAAGGTAAAAGTAATGAGTTTATTTATGCGAAAGATGGTAGACTCTTTTTTCCTAATGGCGAAGAAGTTGCTTTGTGGGGGGTAAACCTACAACCTGCACTTAGTTGGGAATACAATAGTCTGTTTAAATTAGTAGGAGCACCGATGGATTCGGACACATTAAAGTTAGCTACAGATTTATCGTTAGACGAAATTGAGAAAATGGATTGTGACCTTGTAAGAGTTCACTTAACTCCGTCTGATTTTACAAATGATAAGGGAGAATTGGTAGAGACTTTTTACTTGGATCAGTTGGATTATATGGTTGCCGAAGCAGCCAAAAGAGGAATGTATGTATATATCACTTTCTTAAATTCAAACATGGGCTTTGATATCAATGTTGAAGATCCTCATGCACATACGCCTACTTTTGTAGAGAATTCTTACTTAAAAGGAAAAACAAGAAAAGAGCTTCTTTTAAACAAAGAATTGATAGAAAAGTCTAAGGTGTATCTAAAAGCATTGTTGGATAGAAAGAACCCATACACATCAAAATCATACAAAGAAACTTCTGCAATTGCTGTTTGGGAGATTGTAAATGAGCCTATATATTACAGCTATAAAGAGATCAAAGAAACTCCTTATTTCTCTCAATACACAACTTGGTTAACTGAGCAAAAATTGAAAGATAACAAGGAGAATTATTTCAAGTTCCGTCATGATAAAGTGTTGAACTATATCGATGGAATGTACGATGTAATCAGAGAAACAGGAGCAGTTCAGCCTGTAGTTTGGAACTGTAACTGGCACCGTATGATCACAAAGCACAAAGATGTGTTTGATGCTGTTGCCGAATCTAAAGTGGAGGTGGTTAGTTTCTGTAATTACCCAGGACAAAGTGTATGTAAAAAGCCATATACTAAAAACCCTGAAGACCTTTCTAATTATGATTTCACATCGTTCTTTACAGATGCATATCAGCAAGATGATTGGTACAATTGGGCACTAACACCTAAGTTTATGAAGAAAGCAAAAGTGGCCTACGAATTTGAAATTTTCTACAACCAAAGTGGTTATTTATACCCTGCACAAGCGGCTTTCTTCAGAGCTATGGGTGTACAAATGGCTACAATGTGGCACTACAGTATGCCAAGATACGCTCCTTATAGAAACGGTTCACACCACTTAAGTTTAACTTGTACTCCTCACAAAGCAGCATCATATGCTGTTGCCGGAGAGGTGTTCAGATCGATGCCATTATATCACAAATATGATGTGAAAAAGGCGGTAGAAAATACGACGGATCACTTTATGTATTCATTCAAAAAAGACCTTAGTATTTATAGTGACAAAGACAACTATTTCTACTCAGGAGATGTTGCTCAAAATGTTGACCCACAGCCCTCTAAAGATGTAAAACATGTATTGGGTTATGGTAGTTCTGAGGTTGTAAAATACGAAGGAAAGGGAGTATATAGATTGGATATTGCTGATCAGGAAATTAACCTTTATATCGCTCCAAATGCATTTGAATTAAAACCACTTTGGGGTAAAGATTGGTTAGTCGGTTTAGTCACAGATTTAGATACAAAATCTTCTCATCCAATGACAATCCAATTGGACAAATGGAATGCCGATAACAGCAAAGTAGTAAAGATTGAAAATGGTAAAGAGCAAAAGGTAAAGTTGACTTCTAAAAATGGAATTTCATTTGATGCTACGCCTGGCAATTACAAAGTGATGAAGACGGCAGGTTTAAGCAAATAATATGTAAATGGCTTTTTCATATATGAAGAAGTCAGATATAGATATAAGTTCTACTCCGGTTTGTTCATAGTTTTGTTGATAGATAATTATCAATGAAATGAATGAATCGAAGTAGAACTTTTTTATTGACAATAACTCAACTCATACTGTAGATACATATTGTTTTTAAAATAGACACTTCATTCTCTATGTACCATTAAACGTAGCTGAAATGAATAAATTTTTACTCTTATTACTTATAACAACTGCCTTTACTAACTATTCAACAGCTCAAAATATTATTAGTAATCCAAGCTTTGAATCGGGCACATCAAACTGGACATTTTCCGAAC
This sequence comes from Flammeovirga agarivorans, assembly GCF_012641475.1. Lineage (NCBI taxonomy): Bacteria > Pseudomonadati > Bacteroidota > Cytophagia > Cytophagales > Flammeovirgaceae > Flammeovirga > Flammeovirga agarivorans. Next base: position 37,815 of record NZ_JABAIL010000009.1, read on the forward strand.
ATGAGAATGCTACTTTTGAAGCAATAGAAAATGATTTTAAGATAACGCCCATAGATGCTGATCAATTTTTGAAATTGGATGTTACATCTATTGAAAGTGATGAGGTCATGTTAAGTCAGGGTATATCAGGTTTAAAATCCAATGTGATTTACAAGCTGTCTTTCCATGTTTTATCAGCAAGCGAAACCATCAGTGATACACTCTTTATCAATTTATCGAATGGCAATACGAATTTATTGAAAGATGAAACGCTATTGATCAAGCCAGGGCTTTGGAAAGAGTTTACAACTTACTTTACAACTTCTGATCTTGCTTTAAATAACCAAAGTTTAAAGATTAGTAATGTGTTAGCTGCAAATCAACACAAGGTTTTTTATTTTGATAACTTCTCTCTAACTCAGGTATCGCACAAAGATATTGATGTAGAAAAAGTAAGAGCGGATTTACAAATACGTTATCATTTTGCAGGAAATATGAAACTTGCTTGTGATGACCCAGATGTCGAAATCATCAATAGAAATGGTGATGTTTACAATATCGAAGCAGCTCCAAATTATCCTATCGCAAGAGGAGTTGCCATGAAGAAATTACTGAAAGGGTACAAGTATACTTTTCAGGTATGGTATGCAGCGAACTTAATAAATAAAGAACCAAAAGGGCCTAAACGAATCTTATTTAATAATAACATCGTTTGGGAACGTCCATCAGATGATTTTGATTTAAGAGAAAATTTAGGTTTTACTTTTACTTATATTCCTGAAGAAGATGAAGTTCCATGGGTTTGGTTCTACCATGATGATGTAACAGATTCACCTTATGATAAGATCTTTTATGGAGCTGTAGATTGGCTTTTGGTTTCTTGTAAAACGATTGCATCTACAGATGAAAAAGGTAGTTATGCACAACAAGTTTTACCTTCTACCATTAAATCTTCACCACTTTATTTCCCGAATGCACCAGAATTCGAGAAAGGCATTCAAACATTGGAAATCCCTGCATTTGCTACCGTAGACGATCCAACAAAACCTATGATCGGTACAGAGTTATACTATGACAGATTGAACCCTGATGTATATGAATACCTTGCAAATAGAGGGGTTAGTGCCATTTATATTCAAAGTTTTAGAGATCATCACAACCATGATTTTATTGATTATGCTAAACCATCAACGATAAGCGATAATCCAAAAATTGAATCAGTAGAGATTGTGGATACTCGATTCAAAGAAAAGATCAAGTCTCTTTCAGAACAAGGAAAACTGAAGAGAGTAATTGTAAAAAATGATGCGTTAAGAAGAGATTATTACGATACACAAAATCAGCAAGAAATTGCAGAAATGTTTGCTGAGCATAGCCCAAAGGTTGATTTATGGTACCAACAACCCGAGCTAACAGGACAAGAGAATGTCTATTACAAAGAAAGAGAACAAGAGTATGGTTATGATTTTCCAACACCAGAATTATACGAGCATCTAAATAATTGGGTGGAAAATATGAAGGCTTTTAATGATAATCAAAGAACTGAAGGAGGGCCTGAAGGGATTAAGATTATCCACAACTCCAATATGGTGATGTTCCCATTTTCATGGAATTTCCAGAGTGGTATTGATGCATTTATGAACAAGACCATCAAAAGGCAAAATGTACAATTGATGATGGCCAACTCAAGGGGGCATGCAAAAGCAACCAATACAGAAGCTGTGATGCGTTTGGATGCTTGGGGTCCTTCCAATATTGTTTGGTGGCCAGAGGAAATGAAGAAAGTGTACAAAACGTTCTATTATGGGGGAGCAGACTTTATTGATCATGAATCTGCACAGGCCATTGAGGTGATCGACAGAAAAGTTTATCCGAACGAAATGGGTAGAGCACTCTTTGATTTTACAAAATGGATGAGTGAGCACCCAGGAAGGGGAGAGTTAAAAGTACCTTTTGCTGTAATTAGTGGTAGAGGAACGTTATCGGGAAGAATCACATACAGTTCTTGGGGTAATTTTAATGGTGACAAAAACGAAAGAAGAGCCAGATACGATAGAGATTTTAATTACTTAGATGTATTTGTAGCCAACTTCGGTTACAGTTTTGAATCGCACCCAGACAAGCTTTTTGCAGGTACACCGTACGGTACAATGGATATGATTCCTTTTGACGCAAATACATCAACTTTCAATAACTACAATATGATTATGCTTTTTGGCCTGAATGCAATGACTGAGACACAATCAGACAATCTAAAAGCCTATGTAGAAAATGGAGGTACATTGATTATGGCATTAGGACAGGCATTGGGTGAAGAAAAATATGGTGAACGTACTGTTACAGGAGGTTCATTATTAAGTGCGGCAGGGTTATCGTATTCAAACGGATCACAACCAGAGGTCTTAGACCAATCAACTAAGTTTAATAATAACTATATCACCTACAAGATACCGTCGAATGTAGGAAACGTATTAGAAACATGGGACGGTACAAACCCGAAAATTGTAGAGTACGAAGTAGGTGAAGGTAAATTGATCCTAGTAGCAGCTGAAGCATTAAATCATGCAGATAATGCTTCAACAATAGGTAATTTTAGAGATTATATTAAAGAATATGCCTCATCAGCTTCATTGGTTGAAACGGATGATCATAACGAGTGGGTAGAAACTTTTCTAATGCAGAATGATTCTGCTTCTTATACATTAGCGGCCCAGTTCCATGGAAATCAAGATGGTGTACCTGCAGCACTAACCGGCCACAACGATAATGTTTGGAATGGTAATTTTATAGTTGATCTTGAAAAACTAGGATTAGCTACAACGAACTTTGATATCAAATATAACTTACCAAAATCAAAAGGAGGAGAGAAGCTATCTTATGTAGTTGAAGAAGGTAAATTGATGATTGATGCTGAGATAGACCAGCTTTCCGAATTATCAATATTGGCACTTGAAGATTCATCACATACTATTCTATCATTGGAAAATGAACTTGTTGAAACTAATGATTGGGTGATTTTTCCAAACCCATCTCAATCGAACAGTGTAGTTAACTTTAAGTTTGATATGAACTTTAATGTTGGCCATGTCAAATTATTTGATATCAATGGAAAGTTAATAATGGAAGTTATAGATGATAAAGAAAAATTATCATTACCAATTCATTCACTTCATAACGGATTGTATATATTGGAGCTGATCACTGACGGTCAAAAACAATCAAGAAAGAAATTATTGATTCATTAACCTTAATAATATAATAAAAAAGCACCTTGTTGAACTAATAACAAGGTGCTTTACTATAATTTATAATACAGATGAAAATTAAATTTCATCATCAATATCTAATTCAAACTTTTCTAAGTTATCGATATCTTCACCCCATTCATCGATATTTAAATCTTCTAATGTGTCATATAAGTCAGACTCGTTATCGAATAATTGGTCTTCAAAATCAAGAGTAGCAAAATCTTCCATGTGTTTTATTTTTAGGAGTTTTAAATAATTTTCACATATAAATACGACTCCCTGTAGGGTTGAGTTGAGCCTATTTACAGTTATTTTGTTTAAATTTTGAAGATTTTTTCTGCTACGAAAATGTCAAAATATGGTTGTTTATTAGTGTGTTATATTACATTTTATTTCGTCCAAATAAAGGTCCAGTTTTCAGAGGATGTATCACATGATCGATTTTGATTCTGATCATCTGTGCCTCATCTATGAAATTGGTTTCTGCCTTAGTGTAGCTCCTCTCATTGATATACTGAATGGATAAACTGATATTCTTATATACCTTATTTGTTAGCCCAACTAATAGTCTGTTAGAACTGACTCTTGAGTTGGGGTCTGTCAAAGTAAAGAAAGGTTCAGCCGATAATGTGAATTGACCTATGGGGGATGGAAACTTTACTGCTGGGTTATACCTTAACCTAAATCTAAAGTCTCTTTCTGGATCTGTAAAGGTTTGTTCTTCAAATCGTACTCTTTGTTGTACAGTAACATCACCAATTCTAAATTTATAAACAAAGTCTTGGTAATATCTAATTTCCTCTGCTGCTACAGTGCCATTCACATACATAATACCTCCCCTAACATAGCTTACATCACTTAAATCATAATGTAAACCTGTTCTAAATTGACCTCGATATTCTTCTGGATTGCCATATTGTCTCCACCCAAAATCAGAATCAATAGAAAATTTGTAGGATAATTTATATTTATTGAAATAATGTAGCCATAAGAAGTCTTGCCCAAACAAGTCTGATGCTGAGATTAATGTCAATAAGAAAACTAAATACCCAATGAGTGTTTGATAGTGAATTTTAATATTCATACTGATGAGTCACGATAAGTATATTTGTACAAGCTGTAACAAATATAGGTTATAAATAATTAGAATTAAGATGATTGATATTAATGAATAGGTTAATAAAAATTAAAGTTTAACTATAAACAAAATAAATTTTAAAATTAAGAATTTTTCAGATTTAATTAACGATTACTAACTGTTCTCGTTCTTTATTTTATCTTTGCGTGATCAACAATTATTTAAACGCAATGAGACGTAAATTCCTATTTTTATTATTAACCATTTTTTTGGGTTCTATTCATTTGAACACTTTTGCTCAGAAGAAGAAAAAGAGTAAAGGTAAAAAAGTAGAAGAAACAGAAACAACTTCAACCAAAAAGAAAAAAGGTGATTTAAAAACCTACGATGAGGTGATTACAGATAAAGCCATTTCTGATGATGGCCTATTTACTACACACAAAGTAGGGGATAAATATTACTTTGAAATAAAGAATGAACTTCTTGAGAAAGAGATCCTTGTAGTGAGTAGAATTTCAGGCCATGTGCAAGGCCTAAATTTCGGAGGAGCCGGAATGAAATCAAGACCTCAACAAGTGATCCGTTGGCAAAAACAAGATGAGAAGGTTTTGTTAAGATCGGTATCTTATAATAGTGTAGCTAGTTTAGAAGATCCTATTTATAAATCGGTTAAGAATAACAATTTTGAACCCATCATCCAGACCTTTACACTAGAAGCCATCAGTACTGATTCATCTGCATTTGTTATTGATGTTACTTCTTTATTTACAACTGATGTACCTATGTTAGGTGCATTAAGAGATTCAGAAAGGAAACACTTTGGTATTAAAGGTTTAGATTCAAAAAGGAGTATCGTTACTTCAATGAAATCATTTCCTAAAAATGTAGAAGTGAGACATGTCTTGACTTACAAAGGAGATAAACTTCCTGATAATCAATTAACAAAAACTCTTTCGATTGAAATGAACCAATCGTTTATTGAACTTCCAGAAGTTCAATGGCAACCACGTTATTATGATCCAAGAGTTGGATATTTTTCTGTAATGCAGACGAATTATAGTTTAGATGAACATAAAGCAGCTACACAGAGATTTATTACACGTTGGAAGTTAGAGCCAAAAGATTGGGATGCTTATAAAAGAGGTGAATTGGTAGAACCTATAAAACCTATTGTTTATTATATAGATCCAGCGACTCCTTTAAAGTGGAGAAAATATATTAAAAATGGTGTTGAAGCTTGGCAGGAATCTTTTGAATTAGCCGGTTTTAAAAATGCCATAATAGCAAAAGATGCTCCTACAAAGGAAGAAGATCCAGATTGGAGCCCTGAAGATGTACGATACTCAGTAATTAGGTATATTACTACTCCTATCCAAAATGCACAAGGACCTCATGTACACGATCCAAGAACAGGTGAGATTTTAGAGTCAGATATTCTTTGGTACCACAATGTCATGAAACTTTTAAGGAATTGGTGCTTAATCCAAACAGGAGCAGTAAATGCAGATGCTCAGAAAGCAAAGTTTGATGATGAATTGATGGGTAAACTTATAGAGTTTGTAGCAACGCATGAAGTAGGGCATACTTTAGGTCTTCCTCATAATATGGGTTCTAGTAGTAATTATTCTGTAAAGCAGTTAAGAACACCTGGATTTGTACAAGAGAATGGTGTTGCTCCTTCGATAATGGATTACGCAAGGATGAATTATGTTGCTCAACCAGAAGACAAAGGTGTAGGTTTATATCCCATCATTGGCCCATACGATAAATGGTCAATTCAATATGGTTACCGATTAACAGAAGCAAATTCTGCATTAGAGGAAAAGCCTATTTTAAATCAATGGATCAAAGAAAGAGCTACTAACCCATGGTACAGATTTGGAGCACAACAGTGGCCAAAAGTTATAGATCCATCGGCTCAGACTGAAGATTTGAGTGATGATGCGATGGAAGCAAGTGAGTTAGGAATTAAAAATTTAGAAAGAATAGTTCCTCAACTTATTACTTGGACTAAGAGAGAAGGCCAGTTCTATAACGATCTTGAAGAATTGTACTTTAATGTAATCTCTCAATATAATAGATATATGGGTCATGTATCGAACAATGTTGGTGGGGTAATTATTAATCATAAAACAACAGAACAAGAAGGTGAGGTATATGTTCCTGTACTGAAGGACAAACAGAAAAGAGCCATCACATTTTTAAATGAACAACTCTTTACTACACCTACCTGGTTAATTAATAAAGAAGTATTGTCGAAAATCCAGTACTCTGGTAATGTTGAAGAAATACAAAAACTTCAATCAAGAACCTTGAATAATCTGTTTGATAATGATCGTTTAAATAGAATGATTGATAATGAAGCGTTGAATGGAGAAGCTGCTTATTCTATTCTAGAAATGAACGAAGACCTCAGAAAATCTATTTGGACAGAATTAAGATCGGTGAGAAAAATTGACACTTATCGAAGAGATCTTCAAAGAGAACATATAAAAGTACTTGCACTAAAACTTAAGGATGATAAGAATTCAAGTTTTGATGTTCAAGCTGTGGTTCGATTAGAGTTAAGTAAGATTCTAAAAGATGCTAAATCTGTGAGGTATAAATACAAATCTACGTCTATGGAAGCCGCACATATCAATGATATTATAGCAAGAATTGAGAAAGTATTTGATAATAAATAAATCAAATTCAATCTATAAAAAGGAAATCCTGATTTTTCATAAGAATGAAGAATCAGGATTTTTATTTTAATAAAAAGTAAATTGACTTATATAACTTTTGAACCGTTCAGCTTTAGATACATTTCTTCAGCCGCTGCAAGCGTCTCTTCTAGAGTTGTAAAACAATAAAGTCTCCATCCTCTATTGAAAGCAATGTTTTCAATAATGTCTAATTGATCTCTCGGGGAATTTGCAGCAACATAAAATACATTGCCTCTTTGAAAACCAAATGAATCTAATGCAGTTATGATGGAATATTTTGCTGATAAATCTAATTGATTTTCTAGTTCTTTTCCATCAACCACACAAATTTGTTTTTCTTCAGTAATACTTTTAGCAAATTCAATTAATGCGAGTTCTAATTGTTCATTATCGATCTTGCCCTGGAGCTTGATCTTCATTAAGTTTTTGTTTGTTGTGATAAAATAATTCATAATAGCAGTACAATATTAACGACCTCTAATAACACTTTAAAAATACGAAACCTAGAAATATGAATATATAAACTGTATAAATATTCAGTGTAATTTGAAATGAGTTCTTTAAATAATTATATTATGATTTAAAAATTCAGAGTAATGGAATATCATTAGTGTCAACTTTAAATATGTAAAATACTGTATTATAGCATTAAATGTTGTGTTTTTGAAAAGGTGAGTAACTATGCTTTTTCTGTTCGTTGTTGTTAAAATTATATTTTGTGAATATTTCTTCAATATTATTAAAGTACAATATGTGATTTGAAATGTGATAATTTGTATGATTGTTGTTAGATAAGTTGATGAAATACAATTGAGAGAAAATTAATTTTTTATGCTACTAGAAACAGAGATCCAAAAACTAGAAAATTTACTTCATTCTGAGCATTTCGAACAAGTCAATACATCAATTTCTGCTAGGGGTGTAGATTGGCATGTAGAGCATAGTTTGAAAGCAATAAATTTGATGATTGAAGGGTTAATTCAATCTAATCCTGAATTGTATTCTCCCTCATTTAACCTAGGATGGAGAGTTGTAAAGTTTTTAAATAAGATACCGAGAGGAAAGGCAAAGGCACCTAAGTATTCAGACAATACTAATGAAGTAATTATGGCCAATGTTCAAGCAGAATTAGAAAAGACAAAAAAATTGGTACTACAGGTAGATAACTTACCAGAGAATGCCTTTATTAAACATTTTGCATTTGGACACCTTAATGTGAAAGCAACAAAGAAGTTAATGTATATTCATACTAATCATCATATAAAGATTATTGAGGATATATTAAAGTAAAAAACTTCTAAGCTATTTAAAGACAGATGAATTGGGATGAGTTGAAGAATCAGTTGTATACCTTCTTTGAGCTCTTGTGTAAACAAGAAAGTGAGAAGTATAACGCATAATAAAGGTAATATCGTTTTCATATGAGATAGTAAGGTTAGCTATTTACTATCATATGTGTTTTTTGTTATTGAAAACCCTATAGCTCATTGTAAAAAGTTCACTTTTTGATATCAATTAAGAAGTTTCTATAAAAATGGCAAGAGATAGATACGTTCATATGGAATATAATAAAATAGACGATTATCATTAATTATTCTTATGAAACAATTCATCATCTCTCTAATTGTATTTATCACCACTGCTATAACAGTAAATGCACAAAACTCTACCCCTACAACTTCAATAGCGAAGAATGTTGGACTTTATGTTTTCCCTTCAAAAGGACAAGATCAGGCAACTATGGATGCTGATGAAATGTCTTGTTATAAATGGGCTGTTCAACAAAGTGGTTATGATCCTATGAATCCTACAAAAGTTGAAGCAACTCAAGTAAGTACAAAATCTGGAAAATCTATGGTAAAAGGAGCTGCTGGAGGAGCCGCAGCTGGTGCCGCAATCGGTGCAATAGCGGGCGATGCTGGTGAAGGCGCTGCTATAGGAGCAATTGCTGGTGGTCTACGCGGGCGTATGTCTAATAGAAAAGCTGCTGCTGCTCAGCAACAACAGAATAATCAGCAGGCTGCTGCACAAAATAAAGCATTGGAGGATAACTTTAAGAAAGCATTTTCAGCATGTATGGAAGGTAAAGGATATACAGTTGAATAAAAAAAGGGTGATTTAGTTCAAACTAAATCACCCTTTTTTCTATTAATTCAGCGGTCTAATAAAAGTTGAAAATTCTATTTCATTCATGACACTTTCATAGAGTGCTGTATTTCTATTTTCATTGATATATATAATTGGCTTTTTTACTATTTCTCCATTTCCAAGTTCTACATCAATTGTATCTTGTTCTGCAGAAGCAAAGTCTACATTATTAAACCAAAGACGTAAATCGAAGACAAACCCTGTACTTAGAAGCTTTTCATTATTTACTTCCAAGCCATCTTCATGTCTTGCTGAAAAAGTTATGGTATCATCAGTGGAAAATTCGAAATCAATTTTGGTTGGACTGTTTGGTGTATAATGTCCATTTACAATAATCGATTTATTGTTTTCAAGTTGATTGATTAATTGGACTGATATATAGTGGTAGGTATTTGGAATTACAGTAGCATAATCTAGGGTAGGAGTACTTTTCTTAGTTAGTAATTCGTACTCGAAAGGTCCAGTATAATTGGCATCTGTAATTTCATTTTGTTCTGTTTGATAGGTGATTGTGTTGACACCTAAAAATGCTTCAGAAATCATATATTCTCTCCAATCAGATCGACTGACTGCATCATTATTGATGGCTGATAATTCCGTATAAACGTTACCTGTCACCTCCGGTAAATCTTCTATTAAAGAATCGTCTTTACAGGCAAATGAGAAAATGAGTAGTAATGCTAAATTTATATATTTAAGTATTTTCATGAAATCGTGAAGTTGCTTATTTAATGTAGTTGATATCAACTTTGTATATCACAAAAATAGATGATTTATTCTAATGATGACTCCAACAAATCTTAATGAGATTGATATCCTACTAGCATTGCTTTTTTAAAAGCCTCCCAATCACCATAGAAAACATTCATATCAACAGACTCTGGAATGCCATCAATTGTAGCAGATTGTGTATGTTGCCACATCGTCCATCTTTTAGTTGAGGCTTGAGTTTCTTGCCCATAGTTTGCTATCCAAACTCTATATTTTCTAAAATGCCCTTTGAGGTAGTCTTTATAGAAAGAGTCGCCAGTATATATCATGGGTTTGATATTCCATTCGTCCTCTACTTTCTGTAGAAAATCAGCTAACCGTTCTCTCATTATTTCAGGTGGGATTCCATCTAATATTTCTATATCAACTACAGGTACCATTTCTGAGGCATGAAGTTCTCCAATCGTTTCGATAAAAAATTCAGCTTGTTTTGTACCTGATTTCTTGGGCCTAAAAAAGTGATATGCTCCGAATGAGATAAGTTCTTTCTTTGCATTTTTTCTATTGTGATAGAAATGTCTATCCTTATGATCTTCTCCTTCAGTAGCCTTTGCGTAAACAAATTTAACTTGGGTGTCTTGAGCATACATCTCAGAAACTCTCTTCCAATCGATCAATTTTTGATGGTGAGAGACATCAATGCCATGCACACTGTATTTATTAGGGAGTTTTACTCCGTATCCATCAATGTGTTTATAAAAAGGCACCTCAATATAATCTCTTACATTAAGGACCAAATTGATACTCTTTTCTATGTAAGGTCCTAATGAAGCTTTAACATCAGGATTCTCTTTGATAAGGTATCCCAATCCCATAAAAAATATCAAAAGGAAAGATGAAAAAGGAAAGATATTTACTTTCTTGGACATAGAATCTTGTTTGTCTGTAGTTTCTGATTTCAATACAAATTTAAACGAAAAAAGGTTGCCTGACATGCATCAAACAACCTTTTTTGATAAATAGATAATGAATTACCCTTTCGAAACTTTGATAGAACAGCCAACAGCCTTTGTTTCAGTATCTACGATCACCTTATTATTATTTAATGATTCGATAGCTTCTTCAACATAATGTCTTTTTACTGCGGCAGCGTCTTTGTAATTATCATCTATTGCACCAATATATTTAACTACCAAAGAACCATTTTCTTTATTCAATAAGAATACATGAGGAGTCTTAGTAGCTCCATAGGCAGGATATACTTTTTGTTCTTCATCAAATAGATAAGGGAACGTAAAACCTTTTTCTTCAGCTCTCACCTTCATTTTATCAAATGAATCTTCTGGTTGAACAGTAGGATCATTTGGATTAATAGCAATTACTGGGTAGCCAGCATCTTTATATTTTTTATCAAGGGCAATAATACGGTCTTCATAAGCCACAGCATAAGGGCAATGGTTACAAGTAAAAATTACAATAGCACCTTTATCGCCAGCTAATGCACTTAATTGATGCATTTGATCATCAATGCCTTTTAGTTCAAAATCGATAGCTTTTTGCTCAATTTGTACACCTTGTCTTTTTACAGTTTCAGTCGCTGCTTGCTTTTCACTGTTTTGTTTCTTTTCTGAAGGAGTACAAGATATAAGAGCTCCAAGAATAATGAATGAAAGAATTAATTTTTTCATGTTGGTTAATTTGATTGGATAAACTGTTTTATTTCCTCTAGTGAGCTAAAGTCGGCACTATGAAAGAGGGATTTATTTTTATTGATTGCTTGAGTTACAGGAATTGCTCCATCCCATTGTGCATTTACTTTCCCTACCCAATAATTTGCATCCGGATCGTCGAGCCAGAAGACCTGAGTAGTTATGTTTTTTCTTTTGATAAAGTTCTCTAGTGGCTTCTGTGTCATATCAAGACTAACCAAGATTACTTTTGCTTTTTGTCCTTTATCTTTGAATTCTTTGTCTAATGCTAAAAAGTAGGGTAGTTCTTGAACACACGGCTTACACCATGTCGCCCAATAATTAATTACCCTTAAGGTATCATCTCTGTGTGATAAAAGATTCGACATCTGATCAAAATGATTGAAATAGGGGATGTCCTGCTGTTCAAGAGATATCACTTTTGATGGTTGTAAAGTCATAGGTTGTTGTTTTTCACAACCTAAGGTGAGTACCACAGTTACGATAGAAAGAATTTTGATAAAAGTTTGTTTCATGCTCATAAGTATTGTTGAAACAAATATAACTTTTTAATAAATACCATACATGAAAAAGGTTCCTGATTTTATTGATATAAATGTAGTCTTAAATTATAGTGATATGCTCAGATGCAGTAGTTACCGACGTTAGCAATTAGTGCTTTATTACAAATTCTTGATTAATAGTTTTGCTGCCAGACTAGAACTTACTTAATGAATGAGAAGGAAACTAACCTTTTAGCTCCTTTAAATGTATAGATAGTGATATCAACCAAAACTGATTATTTCATGTCCAAATATAGCCCAACTTCGCAGAAGAAATTAATAGTAATGAGTGTTCTAACACTTTTTACTATGTCATTAGCATTAGTATTTGAAAAAGAATTAGACCATAAAGCTCCTATCGAAAAAGAGCTGAAAATTAATGGTGTGTTAAATCAAAATCATATAAAGATGCATTTTCAGCAATAATTTGTAATTTTTAGAGGTATCTATTGTGATATTAATAGAATTGCTATTGATCCTTAGTTGTGTTTATTAATTTCAATAACATCACCTAAGGACTTTTTTTATGTTTAGATTCATCATTACACTTACTGCATTACTATTCATATCTTTCGTTGGAATATTTGCTTTCGGAGGTCTTGCCTGTAAAGGAAATAAGACAAATAAAGTTTGTTTCAAAAGGACTATTGATATCCCTAAATCTTTTTCTAGAAACACTGGAATTATTGCTCAGGAAAAACCATTAAGAACGTACCTAAGCAACCGTTAATAAATTGTTTCTAATAAATCCATTAACATATTGTTAATTTAAAATGAAATTCACTATACTTGTTAGGTTTTAAATATTTCTAAAATGTTTAATACTTAACAAGATAAACTTCGTACAATAGATTTAAGACTGTAATTTAAAAACATCAACTAAGAGAACTATCAAAGAATGAGAGCCATACGAGCATTTTCGAGTTTAATCTTTCCCAACTCATATGTATTTATTGTATTAGCAATAATAACTATGGTTTTTGGATTACTATTAGGAACGATTTCGATATTACACCACTTCTCATGGATAACTATTGTGTCAACCATTGCAACTGTCTTTGGAGCATTAGTTTTTGGAGTGTTTGGGTTAATATCACCGGTATTTAAAATTTTTGATTAAAAGTCAAACAAAAAAAATCCCGTTTTTATTTCAATTAAGAAATAGAAACGGGATTTTTTTATTGATCAAATATATTATTTAGACCATTTCATGTAAGGATACTTCACCGTAGTTTGATCTACAGTTTTCCCTGCGTTTACACCTTGTGCATCAGCAAGGTTAGTTACACCATTTGTGTTTTGTATGTGGTAAGCACCTTTTCGAGACCTTTTGGTAACCACAAGATCATCATTTGTCTTAATACTTTTTTCAGTTTTAGCAATTGTAGTTGTCTTGTAACCCTTTCTAACTTGATTCTTTTTCTTGATAGGATTATCAGCAAAAGATGCCATAGAAACTACAGTAGCGAGAAGTAAAGTTCCAATTAATTTTTTAGCCATGGTTGTTGATGTTTATATGTTCTATTGTATTACCTACACTTATTTATACTCCAAAATTATAACTTTTGTTGCTTAGTATTTTTTAATGATTCCTAACGAGATTTTTATAAGTGTTTCTAATTGTAAATTTCTATATATTTATTCTGTTTTATTGTAACGAATCAATTAATATCCCTCTTTTTTTGTCAATTTATTGATGATATAAATAGAAAACACTAAAAAAATTTTTAATGTTCTTTTTTTATTCCTTTATTGTTCTGTTCAAAAGCGTACATTTAAATTTAAACTAACCGTCCAACAATGAGTAAACCTCTCGGTAAAATCTTAGTTATTGACGATAACGAAGATATCTTATTAGCAGCCAAGATGTTGTTAAAGAAACATGCTGATTTAGTTCAGGTGGAAAGCAATCCAGGTAAAATTCCTTTTCTTCTAAAAAATGATAGTTATGATGTCATTTTATTGGATATGAATTTTACAAAAGATACAACATCGGGTAAAGAAGGTTTCCATTGGTTGGAACAGATCATAGAAATTGATCCCAATGCTGTTGTCGTAATGATTACTGCTTATGGTGATGTAGAAACTGCTGTCAATGCTGTTAAGCAAGGTGCTACAGATTTTGTATTAAAACCTTGGAACAATGAAAAATTGATTGCAACCCTTACATCAGCTGTAAGATTAAAGAAATCTTACGATGAAGTAAAGACGCTTAAAGAGGAGAAATCTGAATTATCAAATGCATTAAACCAAGCGGGAGGTACTGAGGGTATTGTTATTGGAGATAGTCCTGCAATGAAGAAAGTTTTTGCGTTGATTTCAAAAGTAGCAAAGACCGATGCCAATATCTTAATCCTTGGAGAAAACGGTACTGGTAAAGAAGTTATTGCTAGAGCCGTTCATGAACAATCCTTAAGACATGAAAATGTGTTTATTGGTGTTGATATGGGCTCGATCTCTGAAACGCTTTTCCAGTCTGAATTATTTGGACACAAAAAAGGAGCATTTACAGACGCAAGAGAAGATAGAGCCGGTAGGTTTGAGATTGCCAATAAAGGAACACTATTTTTAGATGAAATTGGTAACCTTCCAATGACTCTACAATCTAAACTATTAACGGTATTACAAAAAAGAGAGGTAATTAGGGTTGGTGATAATAAATCGATACCCGTAGATATCAGATTGGTTTGTGCGACCAACATGCCTGTCTATGAAATGGTTGAAAGTAAGGAATTTAGACAAGATTTATTGTATAGAATAAATACCGTAGAGATTCATCTTCCTCCATTGAGAGATCGTTCAGAAGATATTCCTTTATTAGTATCACATTTCTTAAAAATTTATGCAAATAAATATAGAAAAGGAACTATGAAGGTAGCAGCAGCTACAATGAAAAAGCTTCAGAAATACTATTGGCCTGGTAACGTAAGGGAGCTGCAACATGCTTTGGAAAGAGCTGTAATTATGGCAGATACGGATACCCTTCAGCCAACAGATTTCACATTCTTAGTGGAAAAAAATAAAGAGGAAGAAGAATTCGACCTATCTGAATTTGATTTGGATACGGTTGAAAAAATGATGATCCAAAAAGCTGTAAGTAAATATTCTGGTAATATCTCTAAGGCAGCAAAATCATTGGGACTGACGAGAGCATCCCTGTATAGAAGATTAGAAAAACATGGTCTATAAACAATTCAGACTTCAGGTCTCCTTAAGAGTATTCCTGATTGTCTTGAGTGCAATTATTCTTGGCTTCTTTATACAGAAAGAATTGTTTGCCACTTCCGTATTTGTATTTGGCCTGATTTGGTATCAAGTATGGCTCTTGATACAAAAGCTGAATTCTATCGCTTTTGATATGAAGAAGTTTTTGGATTCTATTAATTATGATGACCTTACTCAGACCTTTACAGTAAATGGTAGTGGAGAGATTCAAGATGAATTGAATATTTCTCTTCAAAAGACTTTGGACCGTTTTAGAGAAATCAGGACAGAGAGGGAATCCGATTTAATGTTTTATAAGAGTATTGCACAGCATGTAGATACAGGTGTATTGGCTTTTAACACTAAAGGAAAAGTAATTTTTTCTAATATGGTTACTAAGCGTCTGTTCTCAGGCATTAAGTCATCTCATTTAGAAGACTTTAAAGTCATCTCTGAGGAGTTGTATGATATTTTTAAGAGTGAAGAGGAGAAAGAAACTTATTACTGTACAATTCCTGGTGTTTATGCTACGGAACGAGTGATTGTCCAAAAAATCATCCTTTATGTAAAAGGCGAGGTCATCAAAGTCTTTAGTATAATGAGAGTACAGGAAGAAGTAGAGAAAGTAGAAATTCAGGCATGGGAATCACTGATTACAGTACTAACTCATGAGATCATGAATGCTATGGCACCAGTTTCTTCACTTAGTGATACGGTAAAATCGGAATTAGAATACCTAAAAAGCAACTATGAGGAAAAAGGTGATGCACCTACACTTGAAGAAATTACGGATCTTATTGAGCCAATGCAAACGATTACTCAGAGAACAAATTCTATGTCTGCTTTAGTAGAAGATTTTAGGGTAATGGCTCACCTGAGAGATAGTCAGTTGCAGCATATCAATGTATCTGAATTATGTAAAGAAATATATGACCAGCAAGTTTTAGTCTGTGAGCAAAAAGGAATCTCTCTGAAGTTCCAAGTCCAACAAGACGGCTTGTTAGTGACGGCAGATCCTCATCAAATTAAAGTAGTGATTGAGAATATTTTAAAGAATGCTGTCGAAGAATTAGAAGGAAAAGAAGGAGCAGAGATCATTATTAGATGTACCCAAGATGATATTAAAAATAAGCCTATTATTAGAATTATTGATAATGGATCTGGTATAGATACTGATGCTCAGCAAAGAATATTTGTTCCTTTCTTTACAACGAAAAAAGGACATACTGGTATTGGGTTGAGTCTTGCGAGACAAATAATGAGAAGAAATCATGGTCGTCTTACATTAAAGACAAGTATTGATGCCGGTAGTGAATTTACATTAAGATTCTAATAATAATATGACAATTTGATACTAAATGATACCTTCATACTAGATATGGAGGTATTTTTTTTCATAAAATTTGCATGTGAATGATTATTCGTCTATAATTACATCGTGAACGATATAATCAACAACGATATTAATTATGAAACAAGTTAAAACATCTACTGTACAGAATATTTTTAGAGTATTATTAGGTTTAGCCATGCTATATGCCGGTATCGGTCACCTAACATTTAGGAGAATAGCCTTCCAAGCTCAAGTGCCCACTTGGTTAACTACAGATGAGGCATTTGTTGACTTTGTAGTTTTAGCATCAGGGGTTGTAGAGATTTTATTCGGTGCATTAATGGTATGGGGTAGAAATGTGAAAGTACAAATAGGTATCACATTAGCTATTTTCTATATATTAATCTTTCCTGGAAACATCAATCAATATATTAATCATATTGACTCGTTTGGTTTAAATACCGATACTAAACGTTTTGTTCGTTTATTATTCCAACCGGTTTTAGTATTATGGGCTTTATGGTCATCAGGAGGCCTACAATACTTGAAAGAGAGAAAGAATTCAAACTAAGATGGATCAATTAAAACTAAATCAGCAACTGTGTTTTCCACTTTATGCAACCTCTAGGTTTGTGACACAGTTATATCGCCCATTATTAGATAAGTTGGGAGTTACATATCCTCAATACTTAGTATTATTGGTCCTATGGGAAAATGATGAAGTTCCAATAAAAGAAATTAGTGAAAAGCTTTTCCTTGAGACAAACACGCTGACTCCATTACTAAAAAGAATGCAAGGTAATGGATTGATAGTTAGAACAAGGTCTAAAAAAGACGAAAGAATTGTTACTATCTCGCTAACTCAAGAAGGAAAACTTTTGAAGGAAGAAGCGGAGCAAGTGCCGGTTCAACTGCTTGAAAAATTAGAAAGTTTATCAATCAGTAAAGAAGACATACACCAAATGAAAATAATTTTGGATAAAATGCTTCAGGCGATCAATGAAGAATAAAAAAGAGGTACTATAACTAAATAGATTATGGTACCTCTTCTTTCTTATTTATGCTCTAAGACTATTGTAGCAGAACTAAAGTTGTTGGCCACCTTGACATCTTGGTAGGCAGCATTATAGAGAATTAGTGAAATCACCAAAGAAACTCTTTCTTCAGTAATCGTATTTTCAAAAATTCCTGAATTTACTACTCCATTAATGATACCTTGTGCTATATTTTCAGATCCAAGATCTTGTGCTTCTACTAAAATATCAGTAATAATTTTACTCACATTTTCCTGATTGATATTGTCTTGTATAATATCTAAATCCATAATCTTATTAGCAACAAAACTTCCGATTTGTTCAGTATCAAGATTTCGTATCTTTTCTATCACAGGGAAGACTATACTAGTCAAATTCTCTTCATTAATTAGATTAGTGATTGCTGTATTTACAGATTTAGCAATTTTAAAAGATAGATACTCTGGATCTTTATCAGTAAATGCTAATGTTAATTTTGTTGTGATATACTTTTCCACCTCAGGTGAAAGATATTGACCAATTCGGGATAACAATCCTGTTATTTTCTTAGCAGCTTCTTCTGAAGGAATTTGTTGTAATTTAATAATGATCGATTCAATTGTGTTTTGAATAAATTGAGTCGATAAGAATTCGTTTTTTACTAAACTACTGATTTGAGTGGTTGTTTTTTCTGCTCCGCCATTTAAACTAATAATAGGTTTTGCAGCAGTAAATGCTGTTTTTAAAGTGGAAGATATAGTATCGTAATCGGGATCCAATTGGATATCATCGAAAGTATCGTTTACAATATCAACAATACTCTTGATCGCATCAGTTGCTTCATCGGCTAACTCTCCCATTTTTAGAATAGAAGTATCTTCAATTTTTTGAACAAAAGGGTACAATACATAATAGATATTTGCTTCATTTATCCAGTTTTCTTCAATAGTAGAAGTAAAAACCAAAGCAATTTCAGTGACTTCTTCTGGCTTCATTTCAGTAAATGATTCCCATGCTTTATTTACTATCGCACTAACATTTTCCTCAGATAAAACACTGCCTACTAACTTTATTAATGCCTTAGAGATATTCTCAGCGCTTTCTTTAGGATGATTAGTTGCTTCATCCATATAAGGTAAGATATACTCATATATTTGTTCTGTACTTAATTTTTCAGAAACAAGAGAAGCGACCTCTTCACTAATTTTTTTTGATACTTCTTCTGCATCAAAATCTAATATATTATTGAGTTCTTCTTGAATGATGATTGCCAATTTATTTCTTAACTGTAGACTTTCTAGGTAATTAAAAAGTTCTTCAGATACATATTGAGCACTTTCTTCAGGTGTTATCGTATCAATAAATTCGACTTTTCCTGATAACCAATTTCGTATTGCGTCATTGATGATTCCTTGGATTGTTTCGTTATGGTACAATAATCTTGTCACAAGACCGCCAATTTTATCAGGTGTTCCGTTGGCTGCATACTTGACCAATTTTTCATTAGCATCATTGATTAGCTTTGATACATCCTCTTCATTGACAGTCAACTCAAAATGTTTCAATTCAGGAAGGTATTGATAGCGATAGTTTAGCTTGATATTATCATTTGATATTCTAATCTTCTGATCATTTATGATGAAGTAACTACCTATATTTTCAATTTGAAAATCATTTACTTCCCTAGCGGCTACAATGTCTTTTTCTGCGGTAAACTCATGTACAGTATTTGAGATAGCATCGAATGGCATATCATCAATATCATAATCACCTTGAGGCAACTCAAACTGGTTTTCTCCCCATAAAATTGGAGGGGGTACGGCATCACTTTTAGTTTCAATCTGAAAATTATTTAAATACCATTTGTATTTATGAAGTACCGATTCTGTCTCATTTACATGATTAATTACAGGGTCTATTGGCTGTTCACAACTTATCAAAAGAATTAGTGATAAAACGAATAACGTAGCGGAATGAAATAGGGGTGTAGTTGTATTCATTTGAGATTTATATTCAGATATTGAGATTACTTATTAATAGGTATTGATAAAGGTTAGGCAAAGAGTTCTTTAAGATCTAACTCCGTCCAATCAGCATAATATCCAGGTACTGGAATTTTTAACCAGACTTTTTGTCCATCAATATCAAATACTGTTTGATAGTTGGTGATATCAGTGTCTTGGAGCATGGGCTTAGTAGAACCTCCGTTTTCCTTAAAAGAATTGTCTTTATTGAATAATTTTAGATCCATTAGGTCTTTTATGATAGAGGCATCAACGTGTCCTTTCTGTTCTTGGAGACGTTCTTTCATATTTGAAAATCTCTTTAAAGAATTACTTTCAGTTTCTCTTTTTCTTAATCCCCAATCATCATTAATAAAGGTATTGGCAACAACAAGTGAGTCTTTTTTTGCATTACGAATGCGATTTCCTGCTAAAGAAGAACACTCAGTAGAAATAGCATTAGCTTTATCAGCCAATGTAAATATGATCGATATACTAGTTTGTAAACCGTTGAACCTTGACGATAAAGCGGGTAGCGAATTTGTTTCACTAAGTAAGTCAATCACAGTATTTAATATTGAAGGCCTTTCCAAAGTAACAATGGAGCCTCCCATACTCGTACCATCATGAATATCTAGATAAACTCCATGGTCATTGACAGCAGTAAAGGTGCAATACATACCAGGCCATCCAGTTGTTCCAATTTTAAATGATCCATCAGTAGGTTTTCTTACTGTAAATACTGTTGGGAATTGATTAAATTCTGGACTCCAATCAAGGTTACGACCGATATACATATTCCCATCTTTGGAGTGTTTACCAAAAGAAGCTATCGAGGTACATCCAGCAAAAGATTTTAATTGAGCGGTGTAGATTCCAAATTCCATAATTTGGTCTAGAATGACCACCTTACTTAAAGTCCAGCCACTACCTAATACCACTCCATCATAAAATTGCCTTGTTCTTAACGAACCTCCATAATAGGCTCTATTGACCCATAACTTGATACTTAAATCATTAAGCACATCAGTGTTAATTAGAGGTTGAACCAAAGTGTCGTATGTTTTCTGCATTTCCTTGACCATTAAAGCTCCATACTGCTCACCCATTTCGATGTTAGAGCCAGTGATGACGGGAATTAAAAAACCATTTGCTTCATATAATTTACCTAAACTATATTCTTGAATTAAGTGTAGACCTTTGATTTCCATTATATTATTATCTTCTGATTTAATGATTTTATCAACTGATGACCTTACAAAGGTCTATGTAATAGAGGCAAAACTGTTGTATGAAAGAGTTAAGGATTTATACAATCTCGTCAAAAGTGATGCACATTATGCAAAGAGTTCTTTCAAAGAAATAGGAGTCCATTTTGTATAGAATTCTGGTACAGGCATTTTCACCCATAGTAAAAGGTTACTGATGTCGCATACTATTTGATAATTAGTGATATCACTATCAATAAGTTGAGGTTTTGTACAATCTCTATTTTTCATAAGAGCATGGTCTTCATTGAAAAGCTTTAAATCCATTAATTCCTTCATAAGGCCAACGTCTATTTTGCCTCTATTTTCTTTCAGATGATATGCTATGTTTGTAAATCGCTGTAGGGAATGACTTACCGTTTCTCTTCGCCCAATTCCCCAATCATCATTAGTAAATGTATTGGCAACTACAAGGGAATCATCTGCAGTGTGTTTTACGCTATTTCCTGCTAATGAAGAACATTCAATTGATAAAGCAGTATTAATATCAGCAACTGTTAGAATAATGGAAATACTAGATAACAGCCCATTAAATTTAGTTTTCACTTCATCAGAAGAATTTACCTCACTAAGTATATCTACGACAGTATTTAAAATAGGAGGTCTTTCTGTAGCTACAATAGCACCACCCATACTGGACCCATCATGAATATCCATATAAACTCCTTTATCATTTAAGGCAGTGAGACTATTATATATACCAGACCAACCTATCGAACCCAATTTATAAGAACCATCGATTGGTTTTCTGATGGTCAAAACTAATGGTAATGTATTCAAAATAGGGTTCCAATTAAGATTACGGCCAACGTACATTTTTCCATCAATAGATTCTTTACCAAAAGAGACAATAGAAGTACAACCTGCAAATGATTCTAGTTTTGATTTGTAAAGTCTATATTCATAGATCTGATCAAGAAGAATTACTTTTCGTAAGGGCCAACTTGAACCTAATGCTATACCTTCATAAAATTGTTTTGTTCTTAACGAACCAGTTGTATATGCTCTATCTATCCATTGATCAATAGTGGTATTATCTATTGTTTTAGCTTCTATTTCTGGTTGAACCAACAAGTTGTAGGTATTTTGCATCTCTTCTGTCATTAATGCACCATATTGTTCTCCCATTTCTATAGTTGAACCAGAAAGTACTGGAATGAAGACACCATTGGTCTCAAATAATTTACCAGCATTGTATTCTTTTACGAAGTTTAATTCAGGATTTTCCATAATATCTCATTTATGAAGTAGATTGAATTTAAGATGACAAATCAATTTTGAAGGACTTGAATCATTTGAAGGTTTACATCGGATTATCTTTATTTCGCGAAAATAAATGTAGCTGATGCCCTAAAACCGTAATTAGCTTTTGCACTTTCAGGAGCAACAAGATTGAATCTTGGACCTACTGATAATTGTACTTTTTGTCCACCTAAGCTTGTTACACCGCTAATACTTGGTGTAAACCATAATACTGTGGCATTGTTATTCCAATCATGTGTCATTTCGAAGACTGAAGAAACGCCTGCACCACTTTTCCAGTTATAAGTTAAAAAGGGTTGAAAGAAAAATTGATTAACATCGTTTCTTTGATCATTACCTGCCACACTCCAAATCTGATTTACTAAGAAACCATAGGTAAGTGCATTTTGCTGTTTTAATGCAACGAATGTCGGACCAACACCAAACTTCTGTGTTCCTAATAATTCATGCGAGGCAGAAGGGATTAATAAGGCTGGACCAATACCCCAGGTAAGGCCATTTTTTGTTTTTGATGGACTAAAGAAACCACTTAATACCATATCACCTGTACCTGTTTCTAGGCCGTTCATTCCAGAAATGTTTTCTTGATGGATAACGGGTAGAACCATACGAGTTATTAAATTAATATCTTCAGAGATTTTAAAAGGTAAGACCGGTTGGATATTTAAGGTGTTTCTTGTTCCGTTGAATTCACCAATGCCGAAATCCATATTATTTTGGAAAGGCATACTAATTAAATTAGCAATAGGATTGGCTAATTGTTTGGCTAGATCATCATGTTTATGCTCATCTTGGGCAATAACAAGCTGGTTACAAAATGTCCAAAGTAGCATAATGTATAACGTCTGTTTAAATTTCATTTTCTTAAACTGTTTTGATTGATTTATATATTATTGATTTGATAACGCAACAAATATCTTGGGTTTCTGTCCCAATCATTTATATATTCTACTTATGTTGTTACATAAAATCGTTAAAGTAAAGGGGGAAGAGACTTATCCGTTTGTAAGCATCCATTTTGGTACACTAAGTCTCTTTTTAATAGCAATTGATCTGATTAAAAAGGTGATAATTATGGAAGAGATACCAATAATTACGTTGTATTGAGGAAAGAAGCTCACTAAGCATACGTATAGAATTGCACCAATTGTTACTGGTACTGCATACAGTTCTTTTTTCATTAATAAAGTAGTATTTCCGGCAATAATATCTCTTGTAATTCCACCGCCAATAGCGGTTAAAACTCCTAATAGGATAGGACCTATTGGCCAAGCGAAATCGTATTGTATCGCCTTTTCTGCACCTTGTATAACAAATAATGAAATACCTGCCCCATCCAAATAGAGCATTAACTTGTAGATGTATTTCTTCGACATGATACTGTTACCATAAAATGCAATGAGGCTTGAGAAAATTGCCACCCATAAATAGCTGAGTTCGCTTCCCCAAAATACAGGAACACCAAGTATAATATCTCTCATAGTACCACCACCAATCGCGGTGATTATACCTAAAACAATAGCTCCAAAAATATCTATTTTCTTGGGTAAGACAGAAAGTACAGCTGTTACTGAAAAAGCCACAGTACCTAACATCGCAATGATAAAAGAGAAATCTATTGTCGGCATAATAAAGATTTTTTATGTGATTTGATTATACTACAAATATCAAGGATAGCGATAAAATAGACTTGTAAGTATTGATCATGTGGTTACATAAAATCGTCATAAAAAAAGGTAGCCTCTTATTATAGAAGCTACCTTTTTGTGCATTTCTTTTAATCTTCAAGATTAGAAGGTTTCATTAAGACTTAAAAACAGCCCTTTTGCATCGTAATCTCCCCATGCATAGTCCAATGTTAAGTTGGTTCTTGATTTCTTATTTAACATCACTCTTAGACCTACACCATAACCGAAGTTATAGTTTTGGAAAAGATCAATATCAGCATGCTCACTACTAGCTGTTGTCGCATTTGCAAAAGCCACTGCCCCTAAGAAATTAGGGTTCTTTCTTGTTCCTAATAGATGAGCTCTATATTCAAGTTCTGTATAAACAATGTTTTCTCCTCTAAAACGACCTTGTGTATAAGCTCTTCCTGATCTACCAAATTGATCCCAACCCAATGCAGGTAAATTCATATAAGGTGTGATACCAGAAGTAACAAAATTGCCATATCCCCAAAATGCTAGCATATGATTGGGCTGTAAACCTGTCTTCTTTTGTCCTAGTGCAAAATAATCTCTGTATTCTAACCATAAGGTTGAGGAGTTTTTCGAACTGCCCATCCATTCTGGGTTCATTCTATAGGTTAAAAGTGCATATCTACCAGTATATGGATTAGCTGCATTGTCTCTACTATCATACATAAAGTTTAATGATAGTCCAGATAGAATATATTCTTCATCATTAAACCCATAATAATCGGAATATGCTTTATGACTTGAGTATCCATGCTCATTGTAATACTCGTCATTAATATCAAAATGATAATCCATGTGATAGCCTACACCTGCATAAAAATTGGTTTTTATTTTGAATAATGCAGTTTCATGAAAACGGAAATATTTAAATTCCATTAGCTGAGGATCATAACCTGGAGCAAATCCTTCTCCATAGCTTCCCGCTAAGGATTTTTGATCGGCAGGGCCTGTACCTAAACCAAAAGTGGGTTGAGAGGTATCGAACATTCTCCAATCACCAAGTAAAACGATTTTATCATCAGGCAAATAAACATTGCTTTTAAAGGTAAACATCAACTGATTTTTGGTGGAATAAGTTAATGTACCCAATGACGTTGACATTCTCGTTGTAGATGGATCACCCATAAACATATTGAATGAACCTGCAAAACCATACAAAACACCAAAAGTTGGGTTTGATGCAACAATAGGCAGTGGGGCAGAATATAGCTTACCTTTTACAGGTGGAGCATCTTTGTCTTTTTTCTTTTGTTCTTTTTTTGTTAGGCTTACTTTTACTGTGTCTGATTCAAGTGTTAAAGCACAAACATTTATGCTGACACCAGATAGTAATGATAAAATTAGGAAGTTGATTAATTTTAGTTTCATTTTAATTTGATAATGATAATGATAATGTTTAGACTACATTTCAAAATAAAAACTATGTTTAATATAAAACTAAAATAAACTCTTATTAAGTTTGAATTGAAACAATAATTAAATTTAATTCCATTTTTTTGTCATATTTAAAGAAATGAACTTCATTGTAGCATGAATATTTAATGGTCATAACCATTAGAAAGTTACTCCTTTCATAAAGTTTTTTCCTTTGAATCCGAATCTATAATTTAAGCCAAATACGATTTGATTTCTACTACCAAGGAAGGAGTATAATGCAGTAAACTGATACCTTTTGTTATGTTGATAATTAATACCTAAAGACATACTCCATGGATAATAAAGAGCTTTATCAAATGTATAATACAAATTATGTGGGTCAGTACTATTTAAGAAGTTACTAGCACCAGTATAGATTCCTTCAAAAATTTGTTTTTCTGTTCCTGATAATTGGTTGTACCAGCCATCTAATTGTTGACTAGCTCTTTGTTTGCCTTCTGGGGTAATTCCAATTAATTTTTCAATATCTACCGAACCTCCACTAGATTTATTCAGTCCCATATATTGTACACCAACCATAGCTACAATGTTTCTTTCTGGATTTTTACGGAACCTAAACATATGTCCAATTCTTGCATTGATAACATTGGTCTTTGAGGCTTTATCAGTACTACCTGTATAAGTATATACCTGAGTGAAATCTGCCGAAACCACAAGAGGACCAACACCTCCCGCTACCACTGTACCCCAGCCGACCGAAGGTCCTTCACTTCTTGCAGTAAAATCCATATTAAATGGTAATCCCAAAGAAACTTGTGTATCTGACTTGATATAACCACCAATTGCATAAAGGTTTAAGAATGGTAATAACCAGAAATCGTATCTTGCGGAGACGGCATTTACGTTGGGTGTGATATTATTAAAGCGAGCCAATCCATCTACATTGACAAGATTGGTAGGGGAAAATCCGACATTTAGGTTACTTACCATCAAGTCTTGTTTTGAGTAAGCATAGTTAAGCATAAACCCGTTGGGGAAAGGTAAGTCAAACCCTTTTTTTCTGATTTTTGCTCCCATTATTGGAAAATGCCAAGGGTATTCGGTTTGTTTCAGACTATCTCTATAACTTTCATAAACATTATCTATTGTTAGATTTGAAACGGATCCTTGCCCGTAAGATTGGATAGAGATAATAAATAAACCTATGATCACTAAAAAGGACTGTAATGTTTTCTTTTCCATTGTATTCGCAAGTATGAGAAGATTATTAGATTGAATTGAAAGGATTATCTTTCATTTAAGCACATTACAAATGTCCGGATTTCCAGAAAGAATCAATTATATATTTTGTTTAAGGATTTACACATTTTCGTCAAAATGATACTTCTGATGATGATGGGTAATTAGAAATTCTTTAAAAAAGGGAGGTAGAGGTAAGAAATATTATTTAGGGTAGTTTCTATGATCAAGGTGATCTAAGTAATACTATTTTAGTAAACGAATGAGTATAAAAAATGGCCTCATCTCTAAAATAAATTAGCGATAGGTGTTAAAAGATGAGTTTGCTTATTTGATATAAATGGGTTTTTAAATTTTCTTTTCCTTTAATACAGAAGGAGCAAAGCCATAGTACTGTTTAAACATTTTGCTCATATAACCGACATTTGTAAAGTTAAGATCCATAGAAATTTCTGTAATACTCTTGTTGGTTCTATTGATCTGTCGATAGGCTTCTTCAATTTTCTGCTGGTTATAAAACTGTAGTATTGGCTTGTCAAATATTGATTTAAAGACTCTATTCAGTTTGGAGATACTCATTCCATACTTAAAGCTAAGTTCCGATAAATTGGGTTGTTTGGTAAAGTCTGAAAGGTACTGTTCTTTTAATTGCATCATGATTTTTAAATCATCTTCATGTATGTTACGTTTAAAGCCATTGGCTTCTTTTTCCATTTTCTCTCGGATAAGGCCTATAATCTCTAAAGGTTTAGTGAAAAAATAGATGGGAATACGTCTTTTTTTATCAAGGTTGAAGACAATTGCTCTAACGAGGTTTTCTATTTCTATGTCTAAAGAAAAGTATTTAAACCATGGGTTCTTATCATAGATAAGTTTTGTAATCTCACTAATATTTGCTGCCATAAATTTTTCATATAAACTCAGGGAGAATATAATAGACACCCATTGGCATTTTGTATTTAAAGGGTATTCCACCTCAAATTGTTGATTAGAATTGTAGAAAAATACCCCTAAGTTGTTAAAATCATGAGAGTCCTCATCACCATGGAAAGTTCCTGTAAAACCAATTTTTAGAGCAAAATAGGGTTGATCTTCCTGTGTTCTATTACTTCTAAATAAG
This sequence comes from Flammeovirga agarivorans, assembly GCF_012641475.1. Lineage (NCBI taxonomy): Bacteria > Pseudomonadati > Bacteroidota > Cytophagia > Cytophagales > Flammeovirgaceae > Flammeovirga > Flammeovirga agarivorans. The sequence continues at coordinate 65,455 of NZ_JABAIL010000009.1, forward strand.
ACAGGCTTTTTAAAATGCAAAGTAGAAATAGAAACATACATATCATCTAGAAAATTAAAAGAGTGTGCATCTATATCACACCAACTATTTTCAACTTTTAGGTTTTCTCCATCCCATTGACCTCTAAGGTCTTTGGCTACTTTTTCATAAGATCCTGTAGGAGAGAGCTCATTTCCTTCAATGATGTATTGATAATCCATATTCTAATTTTTCTGTAATACATCTAATATAAATGATTTGCATTGGAAAAATAAAAAGGAGATGAACAATAACTTCATCTCCTTCTTTTCTTTAGAGGAAAGCTCTGAACCTTAAACCAAATACAGATGTAAAATCAGTATTCATATTCAAGGCAGGGTTGGCTACCAATTGTACACTAGGTGTAATTTCTGTATGGTGGGTTAATTTAAATTTATAGAAGATTTCAGAAACATATTGGTCTCTCAATTTCTGTCCAAATGTACTCTCACTGGGCCTATTCCAGTTTAAACCAACACCTAAAGTGTTTGGTCCCATAATATTGTAGGTAAACCCGGCACTTACAGAGGCTTCATAAAAACTGCCACCATCTTTTGCCCATCCTCCTCTTACAAAAGGCATGAACTTATTTCCAATTAGCCAACTGGCAGATCCTATAATCCCATATCCACTTTTTGTTCCTATTATCTCGCTTGCATCCACTTGCCAAATGGTGGCATGGACGTTCTTAAGAAAAGCTGACTTCATTCCTGGTGTATATCCAATTTCAAAGGTCTTGAGGGTTTCAAATTTATTGAAGAAGGTATCAAAGCTTTTCCAAAATTGGGTGGCTTGACCATTTATGTCAATCATACTACCCACTAGATAGACATTATCATTCAACCATACATTTAGCATGGCCCCCATAGAACCATCTGGAAACATACCACCCATAGTACCCGACCCTGTAGCAAATAGAATATTATTAAAACTAGTCCAAGGACTTGCAGCAGCATGCACATCTGCCCAATCTGTTACATCAACAAAGCCTGCGTAAAAGACAACTTTATTATTGTTGAAACTCTGTCTCCAATATAAATTGGTCATTCTCCATCTTTGGTCATTGTAAACTGATTGCATAAAGCCAGCAAAACCAATATCAATAGGACCATATTCTCTCAATGCATTTTCTGTATACCGATGGCGGTTTTCAAACTTAAAAACCAAACCACCTTCTGAGGTCCCTTTTTTATTCCGAATCATATTCCATTTGCCGTAGACTCTAAATACACCACTTGCTCCAATATTATTGTTGACTGCGGAAGTTGCTCCCATTATTTGAGAGTTATAATCCATATTTACTATGAAGCCGCTTTTATCATAGAATTTATTTTTAGCATCGTCAACACTGTCTAGGGCATTCCATAAACTTGTTTTTCCTTTATCTTCAGCATCACTTTCTAATTGATTTTCTACTGAGGCAGGGCTAATGATCTTACTTTCCTTTTGCCCATAAGTTTGCACACTGTAGAATAACATTAAAAGAAATAGAATGGGATGATATTTTTGATTGATTCTTATGAAAGCCGAAAGGTGAGGGCTTTTATTTCTCTTGTTCATCGTTAATAGTATTTGATAGTTTATGATGCTATTCTTAAGGCAAAATGTTTTTGAAGATCTTACCATCCTTCATAATTAATAGAAGGTTATTTTCCGGTTCAGATAATAATGTGATGTCTTCTAACGGATTACCATCAACGATAAGTAAATCAGCATAAGCTCCTTGCTCAACAACTCCTAGTTTAGCTTCTTTATAGGGGTGTCTTTCACCACTTCTTTCAAATAATTCAGCGTTGTAAGAAGTGGCTTGGAGTAAAATTTCGTAACCAGTGAAATACTTTGCTCTAGCTTTAAACTCTAGACTTTGCATACGTTGGATATCCAAAGAACCTAATGCATCGGTACCCCAGCTCATTTTCACACCAATTTTCTTCGCTCTTTTATATCCTTCTTCTGCACTTGCCTGTGCTATTAAATATTTCTTTGCAGCTTCACCTTCTAGACCTGCTTGCTTTGGAGTCAGACCAAAAGCAAGGAATTGGGTTGAAAAGAACACATCATGATCTTTCATCATTTGGAAAGTTTCTTCTGTGGCAAATAACCCATGTTCTACACATTGGAAACCAGCATTTATAGCATTCTGTACCCCTTCATTAGAGTAGGCATGAATTGTTGCATAGGTACCCCATTTATCCGTTTCTTTTACGATCGTCTCTAATTCTTCAATGGTATATTCAGTAACATCAATAGGATCATGAGCACCAGTGATCGATCCACTTCCAAAAGCTTTAATTTGAGCCGCTCCACTTCTAAGAATATCCCTAGTGGCCTTTTGAGTTTCAGCAACTCCATCAGCAATAATCGTCCATCCTCTCAAGTAGGCTTTGTCTATTTGTCCTGTAAAATGAGGCGATAAATACCACTCTTTGGGGTCATAATCACCATGGCCAGAAGTTTGAGATAAAAATGCTCCTGATGGTAAGATTCTAGGTCCTGGAGTAACACCATCATCAATGAGTTGTTTTAATCCAAAAGAGGGGCCCCCAACATCTCGAATAGTAGTAAATCCTCTCATTAACATCTCTCTTGCATTTACTGCAGCTAACACTCCTGAATATCCTTCAGGTGCTCCATAAACTAAATATTCAATATTGTCATTCCACATGATATGGGTATGTGAATCTGTCAGACCAGGAATTAAAGTTTTCCCTTGACCATCTATCACTTCACAAGAATCAATTGCGATATCTTTTGCTATTTTTTGTATTATATTCTCTTGAATCAATACATCTACACCTATTTTTAATTGTTCATTTTTACCATCAAAAACATTCACATTTCTGATGATGATATTTTTTTGTGCGAAAAGTTGAGTGCTGAATACTAAGCACATGAATATTAAAAGGTTTTTCATGATTTCTGATATGGATAAATTGAAAGTTTACAAATTGTTGGGCTTGTATGGAGTATTATTTATGCAAACCCATATGAAAGTTTATCATTAGCTATTTATTGCTTTGATTATGCTTTTAGTGCTCATGTTCATGACTATGAAGCGAACAATCATCTACAGATATATTATTGATAGCATGTTTTTTAAGCCAATATGCTTTGTTAAGGGGGACATGCTTCGATTGATCTGTAATTTCATATCGTATTGGTTGTCCTGCCCAAACTTTTTTAAATTCAGAATCTTCTACTACACATTGACCATTAACGATAACATATGGGATTCCTGTAGAAGGAGTACCTTGTTGCTTTAGTTTATATGTAGCTTGGTCTGAAACGGAATTAGGGTTAAAAATAGTAATATCAGCAACCATTCCTTCTTGTAATCGTCCTCTTACTTGCATTGCCTCTAATCCAGCATCGCCAAGGTGTTTAGCTGGCCAATAGGACATTTGAGCAATACTAAACATTAATGGGACACCATTTTCTCTAGCTAATCGTAACACTTTAGCTCTTGTGCCTGCAGTTCTTGGGTGGCCTTTGTATTCTTCAAATGGTACATCCCAGGAGTCAACTCCCAAACCAGAATAAATTGCATCTGATGCGACAGTCATGTGCGGCATTTTTAACCAATCAGTCATCCAAAGCTTTCTATTTTGATTGTAGATAACGACAAGACGGCTTGGGTCTTTTGCCTCAGTAGCTAAAAATTCTTCTTTAGTTAAAAATTTATCATCAATGGGGTCATAAATATCTCTTTCATAAACTCCCCCTAATACATTTTCAAACATTTCTGGTTGTAAAAATGAAGAAGAAATTGAAGTGGAAGCTGCTGTATAGGGGTAATATTCAGACCACACATTATGTCCTTGTTCCCTAGCTTTTTGAAGTTTGTCTTCATTTTCCATCCATCCAAAATCATTGTTATGCTGCAGTAATAATGGAGCATTTAACACTAATGCATTAGCTAAAATTTCATCAAATCCAATTGGAGCTTGTGGGTTTTTAGGACTACCATGAAATCTGACATGTGCTGTGGAAACACGACCGTAGTTAGCTGCTACCTCTTGAAGTTTATACATCTCAAGTGTTGTTACACCATCCACCATGTAGCCAACCGTAGAATTAAATCCAAGAGCTCCTTGCATCATGGCTTCATCTGCTAACCTTAAAATCTCATTAAGTTGTTCTAAATTACTTTCGGTATCCTGCCAACCACAATCCCCATCAGCACAAGCATCAGCTCTTAGTTTTCCTAATAATATTGGAGCGTCGGCCCAATCAGGTAGTTCAACTTCTGGGTCATGAACTTGTATGCGAATACCTTCATGACTGATACCGGTACCATAATTTAAAGGCCATTTATTTTCTTTGGCTTTGTACCAATTATCAACTTTTATTGCTCCAATCTCTAAGTCCATTCCAGTAGTTACTCCATCACGAGCAGCCATCTTTAATGAAAGTCCATCTAAAGCGTGGAAATGAGTATCGATAAATCCTGGAGCAACTACTAACCCTTCAGCATTAATTGTTTTTTTACCGCTAATTTCTTGAGGAGTAATGATTTCTATATTGCCATCTTTAATACCTACATTCAGTACTCTATCCAACATAGTTTCAGGATCCATCACTCTACCATTCAATATCACAAGATCATAGTCTTGAGCATTTACTATAAATAAAGGTAAAAGGAGTATTCCGGTAAATAACCTTATAAATTTTGATTTCATTGTAATGTGATTTATAGTTTGATTTCTAATTGATTACACTACAAATGTCATGGTTGACCTCTCAAATCATATAGAGAAAATGATCAAGGTGTTATAGATTATCGTTAAAGTTGAAAAAGTATAGCACACAAAAAAGGTTATAGCATTTGAAGACTATAACCTCTGGAAATTATTTTAATAATTTTAGATTGCTTACTGTGGTTCCAATTTTTACTTCATCTCCATCTTTTTTACCAAGGAGTGATTTATAAATAGGGGCATCAGAAGCGACACCGACCACTTGTTTTCCTTCATATTTAATAGGAGGAAAGTTAGTGCCAAAAATTAAGAACATTTGGCCTGTATCTCCTACAGATCCTCCTCTTACCTCTACGTTGGTATTTTCCATATCCAAGGCTTTTTCGAGTGTTTTTATATTGTTTGTGAGGATATCAATACTATCACTTGCAATTGTGATATTGGTTATTTCATCCTCTGTATTATTCTCGTAGAGCTTGGTGTCATTGGTATCAATTGTATTCTTAATTGATTCTTCACTGTCTTTATAAAATTCATTAATAGACTTTCTAAATTCAGTGATTACATAGTTAATGATTTCACTTCTAGTTGCCATAGTGTTGTTGAATTGATTACTTCGAAGATACATTAATAATTTTTGGGTAGTTTCTTAATTCATAAATAGTAATATTCTTTCGTCAAAACTGAATATTTATACCTACTAGATTTATAAGAGAACTTTTATTTAATTCATTAAATTGTCAATTACATAACTATTAATCCATTTAAAAGTTCAAGGAAAATGAAATGTTCTGTATATATAGCCACAAGTGCTGATGGTTTTATTGCAACACTAGAAGGTGGCGTAGATTGGTTACATACTGCCGGTAATCCAGATGCAGATTTAAAAGAGGATGCAGATATGGGTTTCCAGAAATATATTTCATCAGTCGATTGTATGATCATGGGCAGAAAATGTATGGAAGTCATCTCCAGTTTTAATCTTACTGAGGAACAATGGCCATATGGCAGTACAAGAATTTTTGCACTGAGCAATACCTTGAAAGAGGCTCCCGAAAATCTTAAAGGTAAGGTGGAGATGTATTCAGGTGATATACTCGATCTCATCAACTTATTAGCATCAGAAGGTTATAAGCATGCATATATTGATGGAGGGTCAACAATCCAATCTTTTCTAAATTTAGGTTTAATTAATGAAATGACGATTTCTAGAGCACCTATTTTATTAGGTGAGGGGATCCCTTTGTTTGGAAAGACTAATCAACATATTCAGTTACGAAATGCTGAAGCAAAAGCATTTGCCAACGATTTTATACAAGTAAAGTATGATGTAGTTTACGATTAATAAACTGACAAGATAAATAAATATCAAACCTTAGATTTCTAATTTAAATGAGATCTAAGGTTTTTTAATTAGTAATACAGAATAAGTAATTATCGAATTTATTCTGATTATGATTCTATATTACCCATGTATTTGTTGTTACTTTTCTAACTATCAGAAACATATTATATTTATTTGGTAAACTATTATTTAGCGAACTCTTTTTTTATTCTAATGAAATTACTTTTAAACAAACTATTATTAGTCTTTGCCTTATCTGCACTACTATTTGCATGTGAAGAAGAGAAGGTAATACCACAAATTGAGATCGAAGAAGAAATTGAAGAAAAAGAGGAGGAACCTCAGAAACCTCTTTTTAACACACAAACTTTTTCACTGTCCTTCAATAAAATAATGCGAGGATGCTTTGGAGGAAATTATGTGCTTACTTCTGAAATGGATAGTAATAAACTGTTGACGACTTCTGCTTCGATGCCTCATCTCGGAAAGTTCGGTGAAGACATTATCTCATTTGAACATTTAACGGATGAGTATGATTCTGTTTTATCTACAAATGTGACTTTTAATGAAACAGGGTATAGTTTAGCTTTAACCTATGAGTTTAGTGATTTATCCCACAAGATTACTTTCATTAATTCATCTACGGATATCACTCAAACTTCAAGATATAGTGATGACCCATACAACCGTATTTTATATGAAACACATGGAGGAAAATTTTCATTGATATTTTACAATGAAAGCGGTCAGTCAGTGGCATTAGGTATTGACAGGTTTGAGCAAAATTATCCCATTCCGTATGATGGTTATGTTTCATATAATGGGCAAAACAATGTATCTGTAGTTGAAATCCCAGGAGAGTATGGTTACAGATATGACTATACTTATGATAATCAAGAAAGGTTTAGTGAGATTAAATATGTATCTCAGGATTTTAGAAGAAAAAGTTACATCAAAAGGTTTGAGTACTTTGAGGATCATTTTGTTGTCAATGTTAGTTCAGATGCAACATCTACTGAAAAGGGAGATTATGATATCTATTATGGGGAGAAGAAGAAACTTTTGAAGAGTAGATTTCACCAAGATGATTATTATGTCGACACTAATTTTGCTCTTGATACTACCGAATTATACATTTTTGGAAAAGAGCACCTATTCTATAATAGAGTAGAGGATGGTGAAGATGAATTATATTTAATTTTACGAAGAACTGTTGCTGATCAATATGTGCAGAACAGTGATGTAGAATTTAATGTTTATGATGGAGATGAAACGTATTTGGGTCAGGTGAGTTTCTATAATGATACTTTCGTAGATAGCGATGGTATGGAACACCCAGAAATACCTTCTTATTTAGACAATCTATCATTTACTTATGGCGTGACGGAATACAATACTATATCTTCGCACATTCCTTTTTAAAGGTAGTAGCTGTATAAAACAAAGGGCAACTCATCTATTGGGTTGCCCTTTGTTTTGTTTTAAAATTTATTTTTTGTTTTCACTCTTATTCTGGGAGTTTTTAAATACTGAGCTTGCAGTAGCAATCATGCCCGAAATATTAGCCAAGTCAGAAGGAATAATCATTGAATTATTTTCTTTTGCGAGTTTACCGAATTCATTAAGGTATTGTTCGGCAATTCTTAAATTAACTGCATCGAGACCGTTTTGAGAACTGATCGCATCAGAAATTGCTCTAATCCCGTTTGCGGTTGCATTAGCTACTTCTTCAATCTCAGAAGCTTTACCTTTTGCTTCATTGATTCTTTTTTGTTTTTCACCCTCAGATCTTTTGATCAATTCTTGTTTGTCTCCGTCAGCCACATTGATTTTTGCTTGCTTTTCGCCTTCAGATTCAGCAATCATTGCTCTTTTTTCTCTTTCAGCTCGCATTTGCTTTTCCATTGCATCTTTTATGCTCTGTGGAGGTGTTATGTTTTTTACCTCATACCTACTCACTTTTACTCCCCAAGGGTCACTGGCTTTATCAACGGCTGTAACAATAGTGGTATTAATGTTATCTCTTTCTTCAAAGGTTTTATCAAGTTCCATTTTACCAATTACACTCCTCATGGTTGTCTGAGCAAGTTGTATAGCGGCAAATTTATAATCTTCAATACCATAAGAAGCCTTTTTAGGATCGAAAATCTGAATGTATAAGATCCCATCTACCTCTACGGTGATATTATCTCGAGTAATACAGCTTTGCGAATCAACATCAATAGCTTGTTCTTTAAGAGAATGTTTGTAGGCAACTCTATCAAAAAATGGGATGAGGATGTGAAAACCTGCTTGAATAGTACCTCGGTATTTTCCCAACCTTTCGATGATGTATGCAGATCTTTGTGGAACTACTTTGATATACCTTAGTAAGACTAAGAGTATAAAAACTCCAATTCCGGAATAGATAATTGTGCTTATTTCCATTTTAGTTTTGTATTAATTCAACTTTGAGTATTATGCTTGCTTTTCCTTTAATTTCGACGATTTGACCTTTTCTGATATGCTGGTCAGACTCTGCAGTCCAAACAGTACCTTTGAATTCAACTTGCCCAGGTTTTTTGTCTTTAATATCTTCAATAACTTTGGCTTGGTGACCAATAAATTCTTCCATTAAGAAGTGTTCTTCCTTTACTTTTGATTTAAAAAATCGTGTTTTCAATTGTCCTCTTAATGTGATAAGAAGCACTATTGACGAAAGGATAAAAAGGATTATTTGAAAATCTGTTGATGGTGTATAAATCACAGAAGCCAATGATGTAATCCATGCACCTATTCCAAAGAAGATAAAGACTAGATTTGGTCCGATGAATTCGATGAGTAACAGTAGTAACCCAATTAAAAACCATATTAATGTAGGATTACTTAGTAGAGTTTCAAGTTCCATTTTAGTTTTTGATATAGTCAGGTTTAGAATTATTATATTGTATATATACGAGTTGTTTAATTATTGGGTTTGAATTGTTGAAAAAATGTAAACATCGAAAATAGGGATATTTCTAATGTAATAAAAACAAAGTGTTAAGAATGTAGTTTTCATTTTAAGCTTAAACAATAACAAAAAGTCTAATCCAATAAACAAACTCTGAAAACATGATTATTTACCTTCTGAAGTTTATTGAATGGAAAAATTTGCAGACTTTCATCTTCATCTATCTCTAAAACATCTAGTAAATAAGGGCCAAAAAGGGAGACAGAACATCTGGGATACCTTAGACTATAACCCTACAAAACATAGCCAAAAAAGGGCTTCAGGAGACCGCTATGATCAATCTAGTCTATCTTTATTGATCGATACAAACGTAAAAATTGCTGTGATTGCATTGCACCCAGTAGAACGGTTTGCTTCAGGGACGTTTATTAATAGGTTGATGAGTAAATTGATTTGTGGTTTTCAGATGAAAACACTTAGAAATTGGGTACAAGAAGGTGTATATGCATTTTCATTATTAAATAGAGAAATCGAGACTATCCTGTCTTTAAAGAAAGAAAACAATTATCGAAAGGAATACCCAACATGTTTGGTAAACGGATCGAGAAAAGCACTAATACCTGTGACAAAAGAAGAAGTAGAAGATGAACAAATCACAAAACTTTTTCTGAGTATTGAAGGAATACATGCTTTAAGTGATTTACCCATGGGATGTACTGAAGAGGAGTTGGCAGAAGAAGTATTAAAAAATCTCCATCATATTCAATTCGAAAGAAATCTACCCATATTCTCATTAACCCTTTGTCATCTTACTAATAATTCTTTTTTCAAACAAAGTTGGGCATTGCCTATGCCTGGAATTTTTAATTATATCAGAATACCATTAATGGACTTATTGGAAAAACCATCGAAGCCAATAAGCATTTATGGTAAAAGAATTATCAATCAATGTATAGATCACTCCAGGCATAAACGCATATTGATTGATGTTAAGCATCTTCATATTGAAGCCAGGTATGAATATTATAAGATGCTTAAAGAGAAGGGGCCCAACCCTTTAGACCATTCCGATACCCCATCTACAATTTATGCACCTATCATCGCTTCTCATGTTGGTGTAAGTGGAATGGAAAATAAGGAGCGCGCATTAACTGTAGGGAATGCGTTTAATGAAATAAAAAAATCTAAGTACAGAAGGTTTAATCCTTGGGAAATCAATCTATGTGATGAAGAATTACAAATCATCATGGAATCTAAAGGCATGATTGGTATTTCTTTGGACCAGAGGATTTTGGGAGTAAGGAATGATCAATATGTTGAAGAAATAAAAGGGATACTGATCAACAACTTTGGTTATGAGTATTGGAAATCATTGAAGCCGATAGAAAGAAAAGAGGCGATTCATTCAGCTATATTTCTGGATAATCTTTTATATATCATTCATAAGATGGGCCATGAAAATGCATGGAAATGTGTATGTATCGGTTCGGATTATGATGGTATTATTCGTCCAATTGTAGTTTGTCCGACTGTCGCTTACTTTGAATATTTTGAGAATTATCTTGTTCAGCATTTCGAGCAACTTAGAATCCACACCGATGAAGAGATTTTTATTCCGGAAGGAGAAACAATAACCTCTTTAATGCGGGGAGTTTTTTATACTAATGTTCGAGATTTTCTAAATATTAATTATCTCAACTAATGTATTAAAAATGAAGAAAACCGGAATATGAAATAGAATAATCGGTTTATAAAAAGTTGATCTACGTCACCATAGTATACTATAGTGTAGTTCAATTAATAGTGATTTAAGATAACCCAAAAACGATTTTTTTATATCGATGATTTTTTGCCCATATCGATAATGCTTTGTTGAGATGATAATAGTTTAAAGATGTAAAGAATTTGACAGCCTCGGAAATTTGTTCTGAGGCTGTTTTCGTATTACTAATTAATGGATTCTTTTCTAGCATTGAATCGTTGAATCAATGATAAAATTTCTTCCATTTTGTAGGTGCCTTTTTTCTTATGAATTTCTGTGAGTATTTCTTGATCATCATATAAAAACATCTTTAGAATCCGTTTATAGGTGGATTTATATGTAGTTAAAAACTCATCTCTGCTACCTCTTTTGATGACAAATCGATTTTTACCATTAACCTCAGTCATAAAAACTTCTACCTCTCCATCGATTATCCTAGGTAGGAAAATAGCTATCTTTTCTTTTTTCTCCTTTTGAATATGATCAATATTTTTCCCTTGAATAGGAACTCGTACCCATCCATAATAATTACCATTATCTGCCTGAAAAGAGAGTTTGTCGTAGGCGTAAATACTAGCTCTAGGAAGGTGAATACTATCTGTAAAGAATAACTGATGTTCAAAGCCAGCTTTACTTAAACCGTAAGTGGCGGTTTCATCAAAAACAATATGTTTTGGAGAGGTAATAAACCCTTTCTTGGCGTAGTTTTCACCTATTAATGTCCCTTTGATGTATTGTGGCTTCTTCTCTTCTGCCTTAGGAAATTTTAGATTGTATTCAGTAAGTAATTGTATGATTGTGCTATCATGATATTCTTTTACAAAATGAATTTGCCCTCTTAACAAGGAGTCACCAGTGCAATAATGGAGAAGTAACTTTTTTAACGGCTCCACTTCAAATTTTGCAGATTTCTCTTCTCCATCTTTTTCAAGAATAAGGTATTCTTCGTAATCATATCTTGTTTTGTAGGCAGTTATATTTCCTTTGACAATCCTTCTTGCCATGTATTTAAATTGGTTGGGATCAAATTTATCTTCTTCATGTACAAAGACATTCTTTTTTCCCTTGTATACTTTGTAGTAATCATCTCGAGAAGGAACCTCATAAAAATCAGTAAATGTCATTCCACTGTATAATTCATTGAGGTGGATAGTTTGAAAATAACCCAAGCTATCATAGTCTATTGCTTTTACTACTTTTATTGGATACTTTTTTGATGGGTCTGTAATTCTTTTCTTATATAGAATGTTTTGTTCAATTACACCCAAAGGAATCAAGTACGAATATGTATTCGGATTGGCCCCACCAATAGTATAGCTGACGGTTTTATACCTTCCTGTTTTTTTAATTTCTCTATTTGTTGCATGTGTACTTGTAGGCTTTTTTACCGTTTTTATTTTTATATATCCCTCAATTGTTGAGTCTTTAGTAATCAGTTTACCTTTTGTAAATACAGACTGTGAGAAGGAGGGTATTGTGATAAATAGAAGAAGTGGAATTAGAATTAGTCGTACAATAGTCATCTTAGTAATGTTTGCTCAAGTAATAAGTAAAGATAAGAAGAGTGTATAGAATAAAAAAGAGGGTGTACCTATCCAAACTCTCTGCCCTTAAGTAGTAATCGTCTCCAAAAAACGCACTTGTACGAAGGAACGGTTGGGTTGTTCAAATTCAAAATTTATTCATAAAAGTAAATCGATGGTTTTCTAGAAGGGGTGTGAGGTGAAAATGGGATTTAGTTGAGTGATTTTTTTAAAACAGCTATATATTAATTAATTATTAATAATTCAAAAAACAATATTAAATTCTTTAAAATTAAAATAACGCAATATATAATTGAATCATAATTCAAATAACTATTAATTCGTTTGAAAGCAAAACAGCTGTTTATCTATTCATAACTTTTAAATAATTAATAGCTCATAGTCAGAATATACTAAGCCATACAATAAATGGAAGTAGGTTTATAAATATTAAATAGAAGATGAACTTCAATTTTAAACATTTGCTCAAACTAAACTTTTTACTTTTAGCAATTCTTTTTTGTACAGCTTGTCATAAAGACACCGAAATGGAAGTACAACATGAAAGTATTCCGGGTCCAGACGTCATCATTTCTTTTTCAATTCAATCTAAAGAAGGTGTTGATCTGTTGAACCCAGACAATCCATTAAGTTTTAAACATGAGGATATTGGGTTGTATGAAGATATTCAACTTACAAAAGAAGTTACAAGGGAATGGTCTTCGGACATTGATGGAAAAATGGAAATCAATAAGTGGGAAGAGAATGGTAAAGAGATGTTTAAAATTTCAATCCTTGCTCAAGGTGAAAAAAATCCCGACAACTCAAAAAAATATGGCAGTTGTTATCTAAAACTTTCTGATGAAGTGATTGATGAAATCTCTGTAGAAATAGTTGATGAAATGACATATAGTTACGTTTCAAGTTTCTCTTACAATGGAACAGTAATTTTCAGTGATGAAAATGGTTACGCTGATTGGGATGGAGTCATCATCAAGTAATCATGATAATTGAATGACAAAATTATTTATTCAATCCGATGGGACAGCACAAGTCTTTAAAAGGTATAAAAATAGAGAAAACAACGATGTGCTGAAGTAGAGGAAATGTTCGGTCAGTTAAAAGGAAATAAAGGGTTCAAGAGGTTCTTCATGAAAGGTCTAGATAAAATCGAAGTAAAACTTGGGTTGGTCTTCTTGTCTATGAATATCTTGAAATATACAAGGAACCTCAAAAAGGACTAAATCAACTCATATTTGCTGATATTTTTACATTTTCACTACAGTTACAAAGAGTATTGCTTGAAATCTTAGTTTTGGCTTCTGAAGTGAAAAAAGTTGAGATATGAAAAAAGAGGCTGATTCATAAACGAGTTATGAGACGGCCTCTTTTTCTTTAGCTATATAACAAACTACAAACTACTTCGCAGAAAATTTGTAGACCGTTTTCTGAGTATAAGTCTCACCCGGCTTCAATTCAGTTGAAGGGAAGTGAGGGTTATTTGGAGAATCAGGGTAATGTTGTGCTTCCATACAGAAACCCTGACGTTTGATATGAGGTGTTTGGTTCTTACCCATATCACCTTCTAGCCAGTTGCCAGTATATAATTGTACACCTGGCTCAGTGGTGTAAGCTTGTAAGAATCTACCAGAAGCAGGCTCATATGCTTCACCAATTAATCCATATTCCCCTAGTGGCTTATCAATAACTAAGTTATGATCATAACCTACACCAATTCTATTTTGCTCGTAATCGGCATCGATTTCTTTGCCAATTAGTTTTGGTGAAGTAAAATCAAACGGAGTTCCTTTTACAGAAATGATTTCACCTGTAGGAATACAAGTCTCATCAATAGGAGTAAAGTACTTACAGTTTAATGTTAACTCATGATCTTCAATATTACCTTCACCTTTTAGGTTAAAGTAAGGGTGAGATGTAAAGTTAATTACTGTCGTCTTATCAGTAGTAGCTTTATACTCTAATACGATTTCATTTTCGTTAGTTAGAGTAAATTGAACTGAAACAGTTACAGCACCAGGGAAATTCTCTTCACCATCAGGACTAACTCTAGAAATAGTAATCGATTGATCAGCTTCCTCGGTAACATCCCAAACTTTTTGGTCAAAACCTTTAGCTCCACCATGTAGGAAGTTTTCACCATTATTAATAGCCAATTGGTAATCTTTACCTTCTACCGACAATTGTCCTTTGCAAATACGGTTGGCATAACGACCTGCAATTACACTTAAGTAACAGCCATTGTCTTTTAAGTAATCAGCTAAAGAGTCTTTACCAAGAAGAACATCGGCAAAGTTTCCTTCTCTATCAGCAGTTTTAAAGCTAACCATGATACCTCCATAGTTAGTAATTTGCAACTCTGACCCTAGAGCGTTAGTCAGTGTGTACAAGAAGACTTCTTGGCCTTCGTGTGTACCCCAGTTTTCTTTTTTTAATGCTACAGTTTCCATAATGTCATTTCATACAAAAAAGAGACAAGCCAATGTTGTCTCATAGAAGAATATATACAGGGGGGTCAAAGCCTCCCTTTTTGAGTTATACAGTTGCTGCTTCTTTTTCTTTTAAGTGCAATTGCCACTTCCAAGCTGAAGAAGTCATGTCGTCTAGAGTCTTCTCAGAGCTCCAGCCAAGTTCTTTATTACTAAATGTAGTGTCCGCGTAGATTTTTTCAATATCACCCTCACGACGGTCTACAATTTTATAGTTTAATTTTTGACCAGAAGTTTTTTCAAAAGATTGAATCACTTCTAATACAGTAGATCCTGTACCTGTACCCACGTTAAAGAATTCGTACTCAGACTTTTGAGTATTTTCAATCATACGGTTCAAGGCTACGATGTGAGCTTGTGCTAAGTCGACTACATGGATGTAATCTCTGATACAAGTACCATCTTTAGTATCATAATCGCTACCAAATACACTCAATTGCTCTCTTTTACCTACACCTGTTTGAGTAATGAAAGGCATTAAGTTTTGAGGTACACCTAATGGTAACTCTCCAATTTCAGCAGAAGCATGAGCACCTACCGGGTTGAAGTAACGTAAAGCAACCGCTTTAACATTGGCATCAGCTTTTACTGTATCGCGAAGAATTTCTTCACAGATTTGTTTTGTATTTCCATAAGGAGATAAAGCAGGTTGAACAGGTGTTTGCTCCGTCACAGGCAATACATCAGGCTGACCATATACAGTACATGAAGAAGAGAATACGATGTTATTTACACCATGCTCTACCATCATGTCTAATAGGTTTAATAACGTTTGAAGGTTATTTCTGTAATATAAACGAGGCTTATCTACAGATTCACCAACTGCTTTTGAGGCAGCAAAGTGAATAATACCATCAAGGTTTTCTTTTGCAAAAAGGTCGTTCAGTTGAACGCTATCCAATAAATCGAATTCGTAGAAAGAAGGTCTTACACCTGTAATTTTCTCAATTCCGTCTAATGCACCTTTTTCAGAGTTGGATAAGTTATCTACAATGACAACTTCAAATCCTTTATTAATTAATTCAACTGAAGTATGAGAGCCAATATAGCCTAATCCTCCAGTTACTAAAATCTTCTTTTTCATGGTCTTTATTAGTTGTTGTTTTCGTTTGAAATCTAAAATTAATGTTGGGAAACGAAAACATCACTATACAATACAGTTTAATGCATTGTTAAACCATTAAAAAATGATAAAGTGATGTTTTCCTTTTTCCCTTCATAAGATCGCCACACTGCAAACATCCAAAACACCAAGGATGCTTACTTATACACTAAAAATGTCTTTTTGAACAGAAAGCAAATCATAGAAATAAACTATGATTTGCTTCAATTAAACTACTAACTAACGATTGTTATCTTCAACCAGAGAACGCTGCTTGTAGTGTTCTAGAGATTGCTCTCTAATTCTAGCAGCAGCAGTTTCTGCAGTAATGTCTCTTTGAGCGTTAGCAAGCATCTCGTAACCTACCATAAACTTCTTTACTGTTGCTGAACGTAGTAAAGGAGGGTAGAAGCACATATGCATGTGCCACTCTGGGTGGTCTTCTCCATCAGTTGGAGCTTGGTGGATACCTGCTGAGTATGGGAATGAAACTTCAAATATGTTGTCATACTTTACTGTCAGTGCTTTATAAGCATCTGCGAAAGCATCTTTTTCCTCTTCTGTAAGATCTGTAATTCTAGCTACAGCTCTCTTAGGAACAATCATCGTTTCGAATGGCCATACTGCCCAATAAGGTACAAGAGCTACAAAGTGTTCGTTTTCATATACGACACGAGTACCTTGCTTAATTTCTTCAGTTACATAATCTGACAATAATGTTTTACCATAGGTATCAAAATATGTTTTTTGGTTTTCAGCTTTTTTAGCTGGTTCTAAAGGAACTGATTCTTGTGCCCAAATCTGACCATGAGGGTGAGGGTTAGAACAGCCCATTACTGAACCTTTATTTTCAAAAATCTGAACGTGGTTGATATATGATTTCGTTCCAAGTTCAGCATATTCTTTGCACCATAAGTCTACCACTTTACGAATTCCACCTACTTCCATTTCAGGAATAGTTAAATCGTGACGTGGAGAAAAACAGATTACTTTGCAAAGACCTCTTTCACTTTTAGCTCTAAACAATCCATTGTGCTCATTTACTTCACCAGAAGGAATATCTTCTAATAAAGCAGCAAAGTCATTTTGGAATGAATAAGTATCAGTATAATTAGGGTTCACTTCGCCACCAATTCTGGTGTTACCCGCACATAAATAACAATCAGGATCATGTTCAGGACGCTGCTCTTCCTCAATCTTCTCAACTTGTCCTTGCCAAGGTCTTTTCGCTCTATGCGGAGAAACCTGAATCCATTCACCTGTTAAAGGGTTGTATCTTCTATGTGGATGATCTTCGAAATTGAATTCCATTTTTGTAAGGTCTTTTAAGTCTTTTAGTAGGTTAGTTCAGCGAGGTTGTGGCCTCACCGAACTAACTATTTGTCTAATTTAGTTTAAGTAGAAGGGATTAAGCTTCAACTGCTTCTTCAGTTCTAGCACCAGGTCCGATTACTACTACATAAGCTAGCATATCTTTACCCATTCCTTCTTTGTATGCTTTTGTCATACGCTCAATGAATGTATCAACAGCCTCTTCTTTTACTAGGTTGATAGTACAACCACCGAAACCGCCACCCATCATACGAGCGCCTAATACGTTGTCATCTTCTAAAGTTTGTTCTACTAAGAAGTCTAATTCAGGACAAGAAACTTCATATTTCTTAGAAAGACCCTCATGAGAACCGTAGATCATTTTACCAAGGTTTACTAAGTCACCTTTGTCCATGTATTCACATGCTTTTTCTAAACGATCGTTTTCTTCAACTACATAAGAACATCTGTTGTAAATAACAGGATCCATTGTACCTTCGAACTCTTTAATTTGCTCTACTGATACATCACGTAAGTTGATGATTTCAGGATATTTTTCTTTGATTACCTCAACACCAGCTTCACATTGCTCTCTACGAGTATTGTATTCTGAAGATGCTAAAGAGTGAGTTACATTCGTGTTACATAATACAAGTTTGTGACCTGTAATATCAAGCGTGTGATACTCATATTCTTTAGTACGGCAATCTAATTTGATTACTTTGTTTGTTTGACCATAAGTAGAAGCAAACTGGTCCATGATACCACACTTCACACCTGCATAGTTGTGCTCAGACATCTGAGAAGCTAATACGATGTCAAGTTTAGATAACTCACCGTTGAATAATTTATTCAAGCCAGTTGCAAGACCACATTCTAATGCTGCTGATGAAGACATACCAGCTCCTAGAGGTACATCACCTGCAAATACAACATCAAAACCTTTAGGCTCTAAACCTTTCTTTTGTGTTTCAGCAACAACACCTTTGATGTAGTTGATCCAACCTTCAGTAGGAACAATATTGTCTAATTCGAAAGAGTCTTGCTCATTTAAATCAAGAGCGAAAGCATTTACAGTATTCGTATCGTTTAAAGCAATAGCGAAAACCATTTCTTTATCTACAGATGCCGGTAATACAAAACCGTCATTGTAATCAGTGTGCTCTCCAATGATGTTCACACGACCTGGAGCTCTTGAAATTAATGGCTCTTTGTTAAAAAGCTCTTCGAATTTTGCTACAATTGCTGTTGTTTGCATGGTATAAAAAGTTTTTAAGTTTAATTCCTTTTTTTCATTTCGATGATTCAAATCTGAAGGGATTTTTTTTAAATGCCAAAGATACACTTCCGATATTTTTAAAATAACGTTACCGGTAACGTTCTCGGTAATTTTTTATCTTGTATATTCACGAAGTTTTTATTCATTTTGTGATTATGAAGAAGAGAAAGCCAACCATTAAGGATATTGCTAGAAAACTAGATATTTCGGTATCTACAGTATCAAGAGCAATAAGAGGAGCAGAAGATATTAACCCTGTTACCAAAAGAAAGGTATTAGAATTAGCCGAAAAAATTGGTTATAAAAAGAGTGTGCTAGCGGCAGGTTTGGCGAGTAAGAAATCATTTCTTATCGGTGTTATTATACCAGAATTAACGGTTCCTTTCTTTGGAACGGCGATTTTAGGAATAGAAGAATTTCTGAAACCTCTTGGGTACGACTTAATCATTCTTCATTCTGATGAAAACGCACAAAATGAAAGTGATTGTATCGATTTACTAATAGACAGACAGGTAGATGGTATTCTCATTTCATTATCTATGAATACAACAAATGATGATCACCTCCGTCGGGCAATGGAAGAAGAAATTCCATTAGTTGTTTTCGATAGAATTTTACCGAACTCCGAACTACCTATACCAAGAGTGATTGTCGATGATTTTGATGCAGGTTTTCAAGCAACCCAACACCTTATCAATAAAGGGTACAAAAGAGTTGCTTTTATAACAGGGCCTGTAGATATGTACATCTCTCAAAAGAGACAAGAAGGGTATGTTAGAGCGATGGAAAGAAACGGTAGGCCTACAAGTGCGGAGTATATAGTTCCAGCAACTGATTTAAGACGTAGTGTTGGTACAGCGCTCGATAAACTAATGGTTTTAAAAGATAAGCCTGATGCCATTATTGCTTTTAACGACCCAATTGCTTTTAAAGTGATTAGCTTATTACATAAAAGAGGAGTGAAAATACCGACACAAATTGCTGTGATGGGAATATCTGGAGATGCCATGGGTGAACTTTTTTACCCTTCTCTTACTACAATTAACCAACCTGCAAAGGAAATGGGTTTTGTAGCTGCAAATCTACTTATTGATAGAGTAACTGCCATGAAAAAAGCAAAAGATGAAGGGAAACTATTTATCCCAATGTCTATCCTAAAAACCTTACCCATTGAATTAATTGAAAGAGAAAGTACTTGATTTAGATGTGATCTACATTTAGATAAAAATCATATTCTATTCAAGAAAATATATAAGTATTCCCACCTCCAAACTACTTGATTGAAATAAATTACGTATTTTCAATAATGGTAAATTGATTTAAGTAATCTACAACACTTACTTAACTTGATTTTCAATATTATATGTATTGCAATAAATGATTGAAGTACATAACAGATAACTCAGAAAACCAAAGACAGAAATTAATGGATATAGGTATCATTCATGCTACATTAGATAAGTGGGGAATGCTTTTCAAAACCAAACGCAATGGAGAAAAATTAAGATTTAATGGAGAAATTTGTGATGGTAATATTGAAGGTATCCAGTGTGGGGCTGATATGGATGTGATGAAGTTTGATCTTCATTTCAAAAAAAAATTAGAACTGGAACGCCCAAAGCAGGATATCAAATCACCTTTCATTAGTGTTTTATTTGGTAGTCCATCTACCGATACTGTTGTCGAAAAGAAAATTGAAGATGGCAAAGAAGTGGAATATGAGTATGCTTATGAAAACCTGGGCGTATTTTGCACTAATTCGAATGAAAACCTCAGTTATGGTTATGGCGCAGATCTACCTATACGATTAGTCAATGTACGAGTTACCGAAGATTTCTTTAATTATTATATACAGCAAGATGAAGTGCTGTCTAATTTAATGAACTTAGAGGGTAGCTTCTTTGTATATGAAGAACTGGATCCAGCAATGCAGTTGGTTTTTCAAAGAATTTTCGACATTAAATCTGAAGAGTTATTTTATAAGGATAAGATTAAGAGTCTTGGTCTAATGCTTCTTAATATCTTCTTTTCAAATGTCGCAAAACGAGAGAATATCACAGAAACCAATAAATATCCTTTTAATGTTGAGCCTGTATTTAAAGCACAAACCATTTTAAAAAGCACTTTAGATCGACCAGTAACTATCGATGAATTAACAAGAGAGGTTGGATTAAGTGAAAGTCGACTGAGATACCTTTTTAAGCAGATATTTGGTACAACAATTCATAATTACCATCAAGATGTACGTTTATTAAAATCAAAGGAATTTCTGTTAGAAGGCAAGAAAACCATGTTGATGATTGCGATGGACTTAGGATTCTCCAGTGCTAGTCATTTCTCAACCGCATTTAAAAGGAAATTTAAAATCAGTCCTAAAGAGTTTCAGAATAATTCAAAAAATTGATCATTGGAATATTAACTATCCCCAAAACCTTTTTTATTAACCCATTCCTTTTATGAAATATGCAAGACTATATGACCAATTAAGAAAATGGGAGTTATCCCTATCAAACAGTAAGAATAACTTTTATGAAGAATTTAATGAGGCCAATGCTACGGGCACACTCGAGGCTATAAATTGCGATGAAGATTTAGATGTTATAAAGTTAGACTTAGAGCTGAACAAAGATATTGTTCTTATCAGCAAAAAAATGCCTGAAAACCAAAAGTATATCCAAATTACAGTGGGTACTCCCGTCGCGGTTTTTGTGGAAAATAGAATTCCAGAAAGTTTAGTGGATAGAGAGCATAAACTTGAAAAAGGTTTGTTTGCAATTTACTGTACCAACTATAATGAAGATTTAAATTGGCATTTGTCTAAGAAAAATGAGAATACATTACTCCACTTAAGAATGAGTAAATCGTATTTTGAATCTTTTACTAATGAAACCAGCAACCTTAAAGAAATGATGGATCTATCTAAGAGCTTTTATTTGCTTGAAGATCTCAATCCAATGATGAAAATAATTTTTGATCGTATATTCTCTTTAGATCGTCATCAATTATATTACCCCAAAAGAATTAAGAATTTAATTGAAGCTTTATTGTATAACTTCTTTACGAACATCACAAATCGAAAAGAAGTAAAGGATAACAATAAGTACAGTTATAATTACGAACCAGTTTTTAAGGCCAAACAACTGCTCAATGAAAATCTAAACCGGATTGTAAGCATTGATGAGTTAACAAAGAGTGTGGGACTTAGTGAAAGTAGACTTAGGGTGTTATTTAAAGAGATTTTTGGAACAACCCTGAACGTTTATCATCAAGATATTCGTTTATTAAAAGCAAAAGAAAATTTGCTGAATAGTGAAAAATCAGTATCAATGATTGCAATGGATTATGGTTTTTCAAGTTCGAGTCATTTTTCTACAGCCTTTAAAAAGAAGTTTGGTTATTCTCCAAGAGATTTTATCCAACAACAAGAAGGTAAAAGTGCGTAATTTAGTTTTGTAAACTGAATACTTAATGAAGATATGGCAATTAGAAAAGTTAATGAAATATTAAATAAATGGACTACTCTACTAAATGGAAAACGAGTAGAGAATACCGTTCATCTTGATAGTTCTGCATGTAAAGGAACAATTAATGGAGTGACTTGTAGTGATGATTTAGAAGTAGTTAAATTCGATGTTGTTGTATACGATAAATTGAAATTTAATCGCCCAAAACAAGTTGAGGAAAGCAATTTTGTTACGATATCTTTTGGAGAGAATACAGCTGAGTATATCCTTGAAGAAAAGGAAGAAAAAGGGGAGGTGATACAAAATGAATTCGTTTACAACTCCATCGGGTCGTTTTGCACCAATTCAGATGAAAATATAGAATGGGAGTATAAAAAGAATAGTAAAGTAAAACTTCTTGTCGTTAGGGTATCCATTGACTTGTACAATAAATATGTCCAACAATCAGAAGGACTAATGAAGTTGATGAGTTTAGACCAAATATTTTGGGTATTTGAAGAGTTTGACCCTTTAATGAAACTAGTATTTAGCAGGTTGTACGAACTAAAAGAAGATGAGATATTCTACAACGAAAAAATAGAAAACCTAAGCATTGCCTTAATTCATAGATTTTTTACCAATGTTTCAGAAAGAGAAGTGCTAACTGAAGGAAATAAATACTCATTTAATGTAGAACCTGTTTTTCAAGCCTACAATATGTTGAAAAATACATTGAATAGAGCTATTTCATTAGATGAACTTTCAAGAGAGGTGGGATTAAGTGAAAGTAGGTTAAGATTTTTATTTAAGCAGGTTTTTGGAACTACTATCTCAACGTTTCATCAAGATGTTCGTCTGCAAAAGACCAAAGAAGAATTGTTAGCAGGCAAAAAGACAAGTTTAATGATTGCAATGGACTATGGTTTTTCAAGTGCTAGTCATTTCTCTACAGCCTTTAAAAAGAGGTTTAAGATGAGTCCTAAAGAATTTATTAAATCATCTGCCCGATAAAAAATGTAAGCTTTGACGGGGACATCAAAGCTTACGATCATATTTACTGAACACAAAGGTAACGATCCATAATCTGTTGATTAATGGATATGTAATTGATCACATCGAGGTCAAGTTTTTCTCCAAGGGAGATAACGTCATCAATTAATATGTTCTTCTCATTTTTTTGGTTTTTCTCTATATCCAATTGGAAGGAGGACTTTGCTTCATAAGGGAATTTTTTCAACATTTCGATAGTATTCTTTATATCTTCATGACTCAAATTTATACCAAGTTTTTTTGCTATTAGAATAACCTCTTCCATTAAACTCTGACATTGAATCATCAGGTAAGCATCGTCTTGTAAAGCTCCAAAAGTAACTCCATTTGCTGTTGATATTGCAGATATTGGAGAAACAAAAAGGAACTTTTTCCATAATATTTCCTTGATATCTTTATGGTATCCGATATCTAAATCATACTTTTCTAATACCGTTTGAAGTGTATTTAACGCCGTTTGATTTTCCCCTCCAATAATAATTCTTCCAGGACCACCGACATGCCTAATGGTAGAATCATTGATTTTATTGGAGATAATGTAAATACATCCATCAATTACTTGTCTCTCTGATAAGTTTAAAGTATCACAGATTATATTTTTAATACTAATGCCATTCAATAGTGGGATAATTAGTGTTTTATCAGAGATACTACTCCTTATATTTTTGAGGCTTTCTTTTAAATCATAAGACTTAATAGCTATGAAAAGAATGTCTAATTTTTCAATTTTATCATTAGTGCTAACCACATCAATTACATGTACTTTTTCCGATTTGTCACCATCAAGTAATGTAAGCCCTTCACTGATAATAGCCCTTTTTTGTCTTTCTTTTGTTATTAAAATTATTTCGTCTTTATCTTTAGATTGAAGCATTTTTGATGCTATAAATCCGCCGATACCGCCTATACCGAGAATTCCAATTTTCATGAGTTAATGTATTGAATGATACTGTTCCTAACGTAAGTAATCTTTTGACTTGTAATAGCTTAACTTTTTTACTATACTTTTTATTGGTTGTCTTAAAATTTGAGTCGTTACTTATTATTAATTTACTTAAGTGATTTATGAATAGAGAATTATCACTGTTAATGAGCGTGAATAATAGATCTTCAAGATTCGATTATTTAAAAATGATAATTTTATCTTTAATTAATTATAACCTGTATTCTAAAAAATGATAATCTTTAACTAAC
Organism: Flammeovirga agarivorans; assembly: GCF_012641475.1. NCBI lineage: Bacteria > Pseudomonadati > Bacteroidota > Cytophagia > Cytophagales > Flammeovirgaceae > Flammeovirga > Flammeovirga agarivorans. Next base: position 89,618 of record NZ_JABAIL010000009.1, read on the forward strand.
TATATTCTGATGTTTTTGATGAATATAAATACTATGAAAAGAAAAATTTAATGAGCAAAAGTACCTTAACATTATCCTTAGAAAATTGGAATAATATTTTTCAAGGAAAGATTGTCGATAACAAAATTATTATGCCTGATGCAATTGGTGTGGGTAGTGTTATTGGATATGAAGTGAATAGCGACATCGAAGTACTAAGTGTTCAGTTTATTTTAAAAGAAAGGGTAGAAGTATTAACTGAAACGATCCATCCTATATCAGAAAAAAAAGCAATTTATTTTGGAAGACACATTGATACAGATATAAATGTGGTGACAAAAGTAGGAGAGAATAAATATAAAGTTGAAAAGAAACTCCCATTGCTCGAACTTGGTGCTTTTTCAACAAATCTTACACAAAATCTAATTTGGAGTTACCCTGCTAATGTAGAGTATAAGATTGTCATCATAAGAATTGCCGAAGGGTACTATCAATCTTTGATTGACAGATCAACCGTCTTACAACAATTGTTTAATGGGAAAGAAGACTTTTATGTATTTGAAGAATTTGATCTAAATATGAAGGAGACTTATGATAAGATTAATAAGTTAAACCCAGAGAATATATTTTTTATTGACCAATTAGAGGCATTGTCGCAATACTTAATAGTCACATTTTTTCAACAACTTTCTGGAAGAAATGATACAACAGAAAAAAGGAAATATCCATTTAATATAGAACCAATATTTAAAGCACAAGAAATCATCCGTAACTCACTTCATGAACAATTAAATATAGCATCGATTACTAAGCAAATAGGAATGAGTGAGAGTCGATTAAGGTTTTTATTTAAAAAAGTATTTGATTCTACAATTCATAATTATCATATCCAATTACGACTAGATGAAGCCAAGAGAATGTTAAAAGAAAAAGAAAAGACAAATACTACTATTGCAATGGATTTGGGCTTTTCTAGTGCCAGTCATTTCTCGATGGTCTTCAAGAAACATTTTAATATTACACCCAAGGAATATAGAAACCAGTTAAAGGGTGAAGAATGACTATTTTCGACAGTTTAATTTTAGATAAAAAATCACTAACTTAATTATATCAATAACCCTTATGCTCGGATGCTCAAAAATTATTATTTTCTTATTGTACTTCTATTCTCAACCATCACATTAACTTATGCTCAGGACGAAGAAAAAACAAAAGGTCCTGTGTATTTAAGTATTAATGTTGATGAAGATTTATTTCTACTCAAGAGTACAGATCAATTTTATAGTTTTGGAGCAAATATCAGGGTTGGGTTTGATGGATTAGATAATAATTTTACCAACAGTTTCTTACCAAAGTTATCTGAAAGTCACCAATTATTTGATATTGGTATTGTCCACAAAATGTATACTCCTAGAAATGTTTCTATGGCTGAAGTAGATTCCTCAGATATTCCTTATTGTGGAGAGACCTACTTATCTATTCGCCATAATTCATTAAGTCCATCTTCAGGTACAGCATTAATGACACAATTAGATGTTGGGGTGGTTGGACAAATTTCGGGTGCGGAGAAATTCCAAAATGGTTTTCACTCGGCAATAGGGAATGGTAGTATTGATGGTTGGAAAAATCAGATAGGCAATGGGCTTTACCTCAACTACACCGCCACAATATTAAGAAGCTTTGTTTCTAATATAAGATTTGCTGATGCATTTTTGGGAGCTAGAGGGACTATGGGTACCATGGATATTTCGTTTGAAGGCTTCGTCTATTTAAGATTAGGACTGTTTAATGATTACTTTATTAATGCTGATCGTCCTTACTCCAAAAAATCGGATACTTCTTATATGAATAGACTCAAAGGGAAAGGTTTCGCTAAGATGAAATTCGAAGATGTGATGTGGTCCGAAGATCCTACATTAAGAGAAAAAGCAGTACGATCATGGTTATCACGCAATTTTAGACCTTATCAAGTATATATGAAGTTTATATCCGGAGGGATCTTAAATGTATATGACGGAGAAATGCAAGGTAGTCTGATCTCCTTTGAGCATTCACCTTATACAATAGATTATGATTTAATCCCGAAGTGGCAACATAGATTAATGGTAGGAGTGGTCTTTAATTATCATTTTGGATCATTAGAATATACTTGGCAAAGAATCACTTATCAGCCGGAAGATAATTTCCCACCGTATTACCCTAAATGGGGTACCGTAGATTTACATTTTAATATATAAAGGTTTTAAAATTCGTTTTTCTATTCACTTTTTTACATGTAAGGTTTTTAAGTTTTCAATGCTAAAACCATCGATTGATTGTATTTTTCAATGATGATCCTCTCAAAATGACTAATAATCATGTAATGTACTGAAAATCAATTAATCATTTCTTGTAACCTTTTGAGAGTTTTAAGAGTAAAATTAGCTAATGTTTGTAAATCCTAATTTTACCCGAAAATGAAAAAAATACTATTCACTCTTACCTTATTGGGACTTTGTTCCCTATTCTTATATGGGCAATCCCCTCAGACATTAAATACAGAAATAATATTAGAAGAACCATCATCAATAGATAATCTGATGGCTAGTAATACCCATATACCTACACCATTAGATCATGAGAAAAGTGTTTATGTAGATAACTCAGGTACGTACGTCAATAAATCATTACCCTTATATTTAAATTTTACAACATCTAAAGAAGAAGGTGCAGCAGTGTATTCACTCAATAATGAAGAAGAAGTACATGAAGAAGATCCTTTGTTTTTAGATACAGAAGGCCCGAATTATATCCGATCGAAATGGATGGTGGACCCTGAAACCAAGGAATACCTATCTCCAAAAAGAGAAGTAAAATACGAAGTAATTGCTGATAGTAAAGCTCCTATATCGAAGATATCTTTTGATGGAACTAAGTTACATGATAATGGGGTAGAGGCATTTTATGGCAAGAACTTGATGATGCATTTAGTAGCCAACGATACTTATTCTGGCGTTAATAATATCTATTACTCTTTAGATGGTGAGACATTTCATCCATATACCTATTCAGTTCCTTTAAGTCAGGAGGGGCAACATATTGTATATTATTATTCTGCAGATAATGTAGGTAATCCTGAAGAGGTAAGAACTTCTACATTTAAAATTGACCTTACCTCACCAGAGTCTGGGGCAGAATGGAAAGGCTTAGTTTACAATGAAAATATTATTTCACCTAACACTACATTACGTTTATATTCTGAAGATGCAATGTCAGGGTTAGATCATATAGAATTTGCGTATGATAATAGTGCCTTTGATGTCTTTCAATATCAACCTATTTCCGTTAAAGATTTGAAGGATGGAGAACATGTTATTCATTACAAAGGAATTGATTTAGTGGATAATGAAGAAGTAGAAAAGACCATCTCTTTTTATGTTGATAAAATTGCACCAGAGATCAACCATACGATTAATGGAGATCAATATATAGATGGAAATACGATTTATGTTTCACCAAGAACAACTTTTTCTATTACATCAAGTGATAATAAAGCAGGTGTAAAACAAGTATTCTACAGTACTAATGGTGGGCATAACTTCACACCATATTCTAATGAATTTACTCTAAAGAACGAGTTGGGCGAACATCATATTAGTTATAATGCTTCAGATAATGTAAATAATAAAACCGGGAATAAAACCATTGAAGGTTCTGATATTCTATTTATGGATAATATATCCCCATCTACTTCTTTAGAATATATTGGTGAAGAATTTGAACATAGAGATACACTGTTTATTACTTCGAAAACGCAGATAAAATTAACTTCATCGGATACACATTCAAAAGTGAGAGAAACGTTTTTTGCTTTGAATGGTGAAAGTGACAAAACATATAGTGGAGCCTTTAATGTAAATGAAGATGGCTTTCAAACGCTTTCATACCATGCAATTGATCATGTCAATAATGAAGAGGGAAGTAACGAAGTCTCATTCTTTGTAGATAATGAAGGGCCTGAAATATATCATAATATGAGTATTGAGCCTATCGGTAAGCATGGAGAATTTGACGTTTATCCAGCATTTACAAAAGTCTATTTAGGGGCAACCGATAAACATGTGGGTACAGAAGAAATTAAATATTCGATAAATGGTGGTCCACTAACCCTTTATTCTAGTGGTAGTAATTTAGATATATCTGAAAAAGAACATTTAAAGAGAGATCAGCATTATAAAATCAAAGTAGTGGCTATTGACAACTTAGGAAATGAGTCAACCAAATCATTTGAGTTTTATGTAGGTCAACATTAAAAAAAAGGATTGAATGTATTGTGCATTCAATCCTTTTTTGTTCTTAAACGATATATCTTATTTGACTGGACAAGGTGTGAACTTAGTAAAATTGATCTCACCTTTTATGCTTCTTGCAATAAAGTTGGTTCTTGCTCCATTAACAAGGTACACTTCAATACCTTTATCGAAACAGATACTAGCAGCACTTATCTTGGAAGTCATACCACCTGTTCCCAATCCATTCTCTCTTTCTTCGATAAACTGACTAATACTATCTAGATCTGTTACCTCTGGAATTAACTCAGCATCCTCATGTAAGTTTGGATTTTTAGTAAATAATCCTTCAATATCAGAAGCAATAATCAATAGGTTTGCTTCTAGTAATGAGGCAACTAATGCAGATAATTTATCATTATCACCAAGAATTAGTTCTTCTACTGCAACAGTATCATTTTCATTGAAGATAGGAATAAACCCATGGTTCAATAATTCGTCTACAGTGTTACGCGTATTTTTTCTTGATTCTTCGTTATCAAAATCTTTATAAGTCATAAGACACTGAGCCACTTTTAAGTCAAAGTCACCAAAAACCTCAGCATAAATCTGAAGTAATTTAGGTTGCCCAATAGCAGATAATGCTTGCTTTGAGTGGACCATATTATTTTTTAGTCCACTGATATTGATAAATTGTTTAGCAGTAGCAACTGCCCCCGAAGAAACGAGAATGATATCATATTGATCTCTTAGGGCTAAAATTTGTCGACCAATGTTCTCAATCTTGCCCCTTGATATCATATTGGTACCTGCTGTTAGTGTAGAGGTACCTATTTTAACCACTATTCTTGGTTTCATATTAGTTTCTAGTTTGTCCGTTTCCAGAGATAAACCATTTATTCGTTACCAATTGTGCTAAACCTACTGGACCTCTAAAGTGTAATTTCTGTGTACTGATAGCGATCTCCGCACCAAAACCAAATTGTCCACCGTCAGTAAATCTAGAAGATGCATTATGGTATACTGCGGCACAATCAACGTTGTATTGGAATGCTGTAGCAGATTCCTTATCAGTTGACACAATCACAGCTGAGTGACCACCAGAGTATTTATTGATTGTTGAAATTGCCTCTTCAAGACTTTCAGTAACACTGAACAAAATTCTTTCAGATAAAAACTCTTCTGGCATCAACGATTCGCTATCTACTGCAGTAATTTGATTTGAGAACTTGGCAATTTTATCATCACCAACCACTTCTAGACCAAACTCAACAGCTTTAGCTGCAAGTTGTTGCACTTTCTCTTCAAGATTTGGCAAATCTTTGCTTAGTAAAACCTTATCTAATGCATTACAAACACTTAGACGGCTTTTACCATTTAATACAATATCTACAGCCATATCAAAATCTGCATTTTCATGGATATAAATAAAGTTATTACCTCTACCACTAATCATTAAAGGCACATTAGTGGTTTGTTTAATATAATTAATTAACCCTTCTCCTCCTCTTGGAATAATTAGATCAAGGTTATGTGTATTTTCTGCTAATAATTTTTGAGTTGTTGCTCTATCAATATCAAGGTATTCTACATAATCGGTAGAAACGTTATTCATTTCTAAAGCTTTTTTCCATAATTCTACTAATGCAAGGTTAGAGAAGCGTGCTTCTTTTCCACCTTTGAGTAAAATTTTATTTCCAGATTTAAATGCACTCACTGCAGCTTCAATAGTTACATCCGGACGAGATTCATAGATAATTAAGATCTTTCCAAAAGGAACTACCTTATTTTCTACTAACATGCCGTTAGGATGATTATATGCACTTAATATCTTGCCCTCGGGGTCTTCTAACTCTAAAACTTCAGCTACAGATGCAACCATACCTTTCACTTTCTTCTCATCAACCTTTAAACGGTCAACTAGAGTGGGGTCTAGGTCATTAGCTAATTCTAAATCTTTCTTATTTGCTGAAATAATATCTGCAGAATAATCTTGAATTAATGATGCTAAATCTTTTAATACATTGTTCTTTTTTTCTGTGGAAAGTATCATCTGTCCTAAAGTTTATGTTAGTAAATCCACAATCGCCCTGTGGTTTGGATATTAATCATGCAATATACGATGTCATTTTTAAATATTACTAGTGAATTTTACTAAAAAAGTAATAAGCATGTAATTTTTTTATGAATTTCATATTTATTTAAGCGTCTAGCTGTAGATTGTCTAAATTACTGAAAGTAAAATGATTATGTTGAAATTAGTCTACTTGAACATTACTAATAATTATATGATAAGCATCTAAGATATAGTTGGTTTTAGGGGAATATGCTATTATTTTAATAGTACTATTATTCTATATATTAACTCTTCATGAAAAAACTATTCCTCATTACTTTATTACTATTGGAAATAACTGCTTTTGCACAACAGACCAAATTAGCTGAAAATGATAGTATTTGGCCTTATCGTTTCCCAATTTGGGGACAGGAGGTAAAAGACAGAGGAATCAATTTTCCTTTACCCGGTGGTATTTCTCTACATTATGTATACAACGAAATGTTTTTGGATATTACCGATTTTCAACTCGGTTTTAATCACAATGGGTACAACCCAATTTTCAATAAAAATACACTGGGTTTTAAAAAGACAAGAGCGACTGCTCATGGTTATAATGCAAGGGTAGATCTTTTTGCATTACCTTTTTTAGATGTATATGGTTTGTTTTCACAAGTGGCAGGGGGAACTGAAGTATCGTTACAACCCAATTTTGGTAATGAGAAGTTTCCAGAATTTAGCTCCAGTGTTGAGTTTACAGCCATAGCATTTGGTGGAGGTTGTACATTAATGTATGGTATCGGGAATTACTTCATTTCAGGCGATTTAAATTATTCAGCAACAAGAACCGAATTACTAAAAGGTAATGTTGGTGTAATTACAGGGTCAGGAAGAATAGGTCGACGTTTTTTCTTTAAGAAAGAAAGGTTCTTGGCCTTTTATGTTGGGTTTATGTATAGAAACTTCACAAATGCTAACGGTAATCAAGGAGATATTTCTGTCCGTGAGATTGCTCCAAACCTCGAAGAAGATGTAAATCGTTGGTACGAGGGGTTGACAGATGCTCAAAAAAGAATAATGGATGCCGTTGGTGATCAAATAGGTATTGATATTGGTTCTGGAAACGCCTTAGCCGACATCAGTATCCAATATTATATTAAGAAAGACCTTATCCAAAAATATACTTTTCAGTTTGGTGGACAATTTCAAATTTCTCCTCGATGGATGGTCCGTGGCGAATACGGAGTTTCTGCATACAGTAAATTTATGTTGACGGGATTCAATTATCGATTTGGATTATAAAACAAACATCATGAAATATTCTAGCTTATTATTATTCCTTCTTATTTCACTATCTACAGTTGCTCAGAAAAAAGTGATTGATTTTTACTACGATGGTGGCCGTCTTTCGAATGGTGATGACATGGTCTATGATTTATTAGGGGATGTCAATATACACACTCCTGAGTGTGTGCTCACCTATATTAGAGAGCAATCTACTATGAAATTAGATTTTATAGATGATGATCTGAAAGAGTACAATGAAAGTCTTGAGAACCTAGAAGCTTATTTGGTGGAAGGTGAACCTGAGATAGTTTGGAGGGTGAAGAAAGATAAAAGCATCTTCGTTAGAGTTTATGAAAGAGACGGACAAATCTATTTTGCTTGGCATGGTCGAAGTTTTGAAGTGGACTAAACATTCTCCTTGCACAACAATTTCTATTCGTAATACGTATCCTATAATAATTCTATCTAACAACAAAGGGAGTGAAAATATAACTCTTTTCTCAACGTTATAAATTAAGAAAACACAATAGAATCATGTATTTCGAAGGAATAATTACTATCGATCCATCACAACTAACTCAGATTGAAAGGGTAAAACCGACCAAGGCATTCAAAAGAATATTCTACTATATGACATTAGGGAATGTATCTGATCAGGTTGAAAAAGAAACATTCACGGCTGTATCCATTTTACAGCAAATCAACAATGTATTAATCCATAATGGAATAGATAACATTGTGAGGCTTTCTCATGATGGTATAGATTTTTACCTAGATGTAGAAGGTAAAGAAGGAGACCTCAAAGAGGCATTTGATCAATATGATCTAGAAATCGATCATTCCATGTCATCACAATTTAATAAGTTGGTAATGGTGATGGAACATGAAGACCATAACTTCAAATACCTCTTAGAAATTGATATCAATAGAACACATGATGTTGGAGAATACCCTATTGAAATTAAAGTAACTGGGCTCTTAAAACAGTTCAAGAAAGAGAATAAATCTAGAGGTGAAATTGAAGAGGAAATGAAATCCATCTTCAAAGACCAGGAATCATACAATATCTTTAAATCTACACAACAACATAATTTTGAACAGTTTTTAAATGACTTAAAGCTGAGTATTATTAAGCTTATGCATGTAGATGATGTGAAAGTAGATATCAAATCGAAAATCATCTTACCGAACGATAAAATTCAAGAAGAAAGTGAATTAAAATACCATAAGACCTATGGTGAATATGGTGTACATTATGGTTATTTCGGTTTTGGTGATTTCTTATTCTACAATATGCTGTGGTCTAATATGTCATATAATAATGATATTACATTATATGATACGCATTTCGAAACAGAAATAGGAGAGGACTTAGGCTTTAGGGATGAGATTATCGCCAACGATGAAATTTTTAACGACGAAGTGGAAAGTGATTTTGAAGAGTTCCAATTGTCTGGTATAGAATCAACATTAGATGATCCAGATAATAGAAATGCTAGCAGTTGGTTTGATTTCTCTGGAGTAGATTATAACGATGATGACAGCGGAGTCGATTTCGACTTTGGTTCTGATGATTCAGATTGGTAAGTCATAAAGAAATAGATAGAGCCAGTAATTCTAAATTGAGTTACTGGCTTTTTTTATTAATTCTGTTGAATCCTTTACTAAAATATTTAATACTATTTCTTATTTATTATCTTCACCGAAATGTATTTAGGTTGTTTTGATCGATGATATCGTTTCTTTCAGAATTACTGAAATACATTTACATCGAAATAGAATCAATACAATTATCAGCAAGCTTTATTTCATTTATGATTAGAAAAATAATCACCTTATTTATTATCCAAATGATGAGTTTAGGAGCTGTTTCTGCTCAACATCATCACAAGCATTATACAGAACAGGATACACTAAGAGGATCCATTACAAAAGAAAGAGTGTGGTGGGATCTACAACATTATACACTTGCCGTAGAAGTTATACCTTCTGAGAAATTTATTAAGGGCTCAAATACTGTTGCCTACAAGGTTTTAGAGCAAAATCAGATCATGCAAATAGATCTACAAGAGCCAATGAACATTACCAAAGTGGTTCAAGCGGAAAAGGAATTGGACTTTAAGCGAAATGGCAATGCTTTTTTCATTACGCTAGAAAAAAAACAGAAGAAAGGGACGTTAGATAGTGTTACTGTGTATTATGAAGGGCACCCGAGAGAGGCTGTGAGAGCTCCTTGGGATGGTGGATTTACTTGGGGAAAAGATAGTGAGGGAAAAGATTTTATCGCTACTTCTTGCCAAGGTTTAGGAGCATCTGTTTGGTGGCCTAATAAAGATCATATGTACGACGAACCAGATCATGGTATTCGAATTTCTGTAGAAGTACCACAAGATTTAATGGACGTATCGAATGGAAGATTGATTGGTGTAGATAAGAACAAAAAGAAGAAAACAAAAACATACCATTGGGAAGTGGTGAACCCAATTAATAATTATGGGGTAAACGTAAATATTGGTAACTATACCCACTTTGGCGAAAAATACGAGGGAGAGAAAGGAGAGTTATCATTAGACTATTATGTATTAAAACAGAATTTAAAGAAAGCTAAAGCTCAATTCGTCCAGACGAAAGAAATGATGGAAGCTTTTGAACATTGGTTTGGTCCCTACCCATTTTATGAAGATGGTTTTAAACTAGTGGAGGTTCCTTATTTAGGAATGGAACATCAAAGTTCAGTGACATACGGAAATAAGTATCAGAATGGCTATTTAGGTAGAGATCTAAGCCACACAGGGTGGGGTTTAAAATTTGATTTTATCATTATTCACGAGGCAGGGCATGAATGGTTTGCCAACAATATTACAAATGTGGATATCGCTGATATGTGGATCCATGAAAGTTTTACTGCTTATTCTGAAAGTTTATTTGTAGAATACCATTACGGAAAAGATGCCGGTACTGAATATGTTAGAGGCACTAGAATGAATATTAGTAACGACATTCCAGTTATTGGTGATTATGATGTTAATGCTGAAGGATCTGGAGATATGTATTATAAAGGTTCTAACATGCTAAACACAATTCGTCAGATAGTGAATAATGATGAGATGTGGTTAGGAATGTTAAGGGGAATGAATAAAACATTTTATCATCAGACAGTAACCACTAAACAGATTGAAGACTTTATGTCTAAGGATCTAAAAGTTGATTTGTCAAAGGTTTTTGATCAATACCTTAGAGAGAAATATATTCCAATTCTTGAATACAAAGTGATAGACAATCAGGTGATGGTGAGATTTACATCATGCATTGATGAATTTGAGATGCCCGTAGATCTTATTATTAATAATGAAAACAATAGAGTTACAGTAACCAATCAATGGTCGACTATTGAAACAAAACAAAAAGTATCTTCAGTAGAAATAGACAAGAACTTTTACATTGGTGTTGCTAAGATTCAATAAAACTGAAAATAAATTTTGAACGTACGTAGATTACGTTCTACTCAAATATTATTGTATTCGACAAAAAGGAATACAAGAAATTTATTAAGAGATATATCGTTTTGCGATATATCTCTTTTTTGATTTATCTAATGATTTGCATTTTGGTTATAAAATAAAAAAGAGAAATACCATCGAGTGATATCTCTCTTTTTATAGACAATTTCTTGAACTCAAAGTAAAAACTTACTTCAAGTTTAGTAGTCAAAGGGTGTAGTTTTTATTACATAAATTTATGGAAATCTATGATTTTTTGAGAACCATCATTTTTCACAACATATAAATATTTCAATTTACGATGTTTGTCGAAACCAGTGACGTATTTGTTTCCTTGGTCATAAGGGAAAGTACACAAGATCTCAGTTGCTGTTTCAAACATGATGTCTCCATCTTTGAAAACACATTTGATATTTTCTTGCTGATTGTCCTGTAAACGCTGATTTAGTTGCTCAACTACCTCTTTTGCTTTTACAACTTCTTGATTCGGTTCTGTACTATTTGCTGGTTCTGCTTCAACTTCTCCTATGAAATGAAAACTCATGGTTAATATAGATAGCGAAGTAAAAATAAATAGTACTAATGGAGTTAATATCTTCTTCATACGGTTGGGTAACAATTATATATTAGATGAATCTGTTGTCGTTAATATTCTGCAACATATTTATTTTACGATACAAATCAAAGGGAATGTAACCTTATAAAGATTTATTAATTTTTATCTTCCTAAAATACAATAGATTAATTGGATTAATTCAAGACGTTAAAAAATGTTGTAAAATATAGAAGGGTTACTTAAGTGAATAAGTAACCCTTCCATTCATCAAAATCTAATCTAAGATTAGAAGTTTAGTTTTAATCCTACTGAGTAAGTTCTACCTACACCCATATAGTAACCATTTAATGTTGGGTTACCATTAGCATCTAAACTTCCTTGTTGACCTTCAACAGCATAATCTGTATCGAATACGTTGTTTACTTTAGCATTTACTAAGGCATCAAGTTTCCAGATTTCAAAGCTGTATGAAGCTCCAATATCGAATAAGTTATAAGCTGGAAGCTCATACATATCTGTTTCATTATATCTTGGATCATCTAACTTCGTAACATCGTAGTTAGCATATAATCTACCGTAGTAGTTCCAATCCGCCATAATTCTTAAACGAGGAATTACTTCGTATGTCGCATTAATTGCTGCTGTTGTTTGTGCTGAGTTACCTACTTGAGCATCTTTCATGTAAACGTTTACTTCGTCAACAGGTCTTTGTTGATCATCATAGATAATTACATTTTCAAGGTTGTTCATCCATCTCCAGTCACCCACTGAAACCATTGCATTGAATACTAAGTTTCTAAGCGGTTGGTAAGTCATGTCTAACTCAATACCTTTATGAAGGGCATCTACACCTAACAAGTTGGCAGAGTAAGACTGTCCAGCATCATCATACACAGTTTTTGTAAATGCTTTGTCTTGCCAATAAGTGTAGTAAGCATTCACGTTCACTTTGAAACCTTTAGTACGGTAACCGTAACCCACTTCACCAGATAAGATCTTTTCGTTTACTGCTTGATCGTTAACATCGTTTTTGTAGTTTAAGAATACAGCTCTCATATAAGGTTGACGAGAAATGTAACCTACGTTAGCAAATACGTTATGATGATCGTTGATATTGTAGTTCGCACCTGTTTTTACTGAACCACCAAAGAAGCTAACCCAATCTGTTTCATCCACACCGTGGTCATAGCTAAAGTAATCGATACGCTTGTATCCTTGGTGTGAACCTGCAGCTGATAGGAAGTACGTTAAATCATTTTGAGAGTATTCAATTTGAGAGAATACACCTTGCCATTGAACTAAACCATCGTTGTGGTAGCCCATAATATCACCTTGTTGAAGATCTCTTGGTCCTGCAGACTTATTGTTGTAATCTGTGTAGTAAGGGTTACCCATTAAATCTTCTACAGTTTGGTAGTGCTCACCTTTGTAGTATCTTAAATCAAGACCTGAAGTTAATGTCCAGTTGTCATTGAATTTGTGTGTTAAAGTAGATACACCACCAGTCCAGAAGTGGTTGTTGTTAGAAGCATAAAGTACAGAACCGTTACCAGTTTCAGCAAACTGTTGTTGGTTAGCTACTGTAAATGCATCCCAATCAATAATACCTGCATCTGTTCTGAAGTCATTTACATTTAAACGGTCGTTGTAAGAAGCGTTTGATGTAAGACCAGTACCGCCACCTTTACCGATAGATACGTAAGCAGTTGTTGCTAATTCAGTTTTATCACTGATTGTCCAGTACCAGTTTAATGACATTTGAGGCTTGTGGTAGAAGTTAGTTCTTTGGCTAAACTCTTCTCCATTTTTGTAACCCCAGTCAGCATTATATCTTTTACCATACTTGTCATAATCCTCTTCATGAAGGTAAGTTCTTCTTTGACCATGTTCTTGAGGAGCACCAAAAGTAGTGAATGATAAGGTATGGTTTTCGTTAATTTGTTTTGAAACGTTGAAGAAATAAGAATATCCTTCGAATGATGTACCATCTACATAACCGTTACCAGCAGTGTGTGAGAATGAACCTGAAACTGCCCATCCGTTATCCATTAAACCAGATGAAAGTGACACACCTTGCTTGAAGTAACCATCGTTACCTACACCCATATAAACGCTACCACCTTTTTCAACGTCAGTAGTTTTAGTTAAGATGTTGATTGTACCGCCTACAGAAGGAAGGGCTAATTTAGAAGCACCTAAACCTCTTTGTACTTGCATTGTTCTAGTTACATCACCTAGACCAGCCCAGTTTGACCAGTATACGCTACCATTTTCCATGTCGTTTACTGGTACACCGTTAATAGTAACCGCAACATTCTCTGAAGAGAATCCTCTTAGAGCAATTCTTGAGTCACCGTATCCACCTCCGGCACCAGATACATATACACCTGGAGTAGATTTTAATACTTGAGGGAATTCTTGGTTACCCATTTTAGCTTCAATTTCTTCAGCAGATACCGTAGCTGCTGCTACAGGAGTTTTACGGTCAACTGCTACAGAAGCCATTACTTCAACTTCTTGCAAACCAATTGCATCAGTTTCTAAAGAAATCTGTCCTAAGTCGACAGTTCCGCCATTAAGTGTTACCTGTTGTTCTACAGGTTTCATACCAACAAAAGAGATGATCACTTTTTGTTCACCAGATACTTTTGATTGAAATGAAAAATTACCATTGAAATCAGAGATGGCACCAGTAGTTGTACCCGCCACTGAAACATTGGCACCAATAATAGGTTCGTCTGTTGTAGCATCAAAAAGATTACCCTTGATGATGGTTTGAGCAAATGCTGAGCTCGATAACAACGTCATCAAAGCTACAATGAAAGACATTTTTTTAGTAAACATTCTTAATAGAATTAGATTTGATTGATTAGGTTTATTTTTAAATCTGCTGCAAAAAAATACATTCAATATTAACGGAATGTTACAATTTACCTTTGTTTAACCCATTTATGAATACTTAACACGAAATTTGAAACATTGTATCATATTCGTCTCTTTTATTTAATCTCCTTAACAGAAATAACAAAAACAAGTTGTTATTAAGTATTTTATTGACACTTTTTAAATAGCGTTTTTGAAACCTTTTTTAATTGGATACGTTGTTGCCAACTTTTTACAAATAAAATATTAGTTCTGTACGTTAAAACATACATTCTATTCTGATGAATGTGAAATAGAGGAAAGAAGTCTAGTGTTTGCCTTGTTATTCAGGGAGTTTGGAAGCTCTTTATGGAAGAAACTGTTATTTATAAATATCGATGGGAAGTAGAAAATTCCAATAGGTATGATCTGTGTTAGAAAAATGCAATAAAATATCTTTATATTTATTCTTGAAAATAGCAGCTAATAAAATATGGGCAAGGTATACACTATTCATGATATTGCAATTCGTCTAGATATCTCAAAATCTACCGTTTCAAGAGCTTTACGAAATCATCCAGATGTAAGTAAAGAAACGAAAGAGTTGGTCTTTGAGATGGCGAAAAAACTGAACTATCAGAAAAATATATTAGCCTCCAATCTTGCCTCAAAAAATACGAACCTAATTGGTGTAGTGATTCCAGAGATTGCTCGCCAGCATTTTTTTGCTCAAGCTTTAAGCGGAATTCAAAAGGTAGCAAAAGAGAAAGGGTATATTGTAATGGTTTGTCAATCCAACGAGGAATTACAAGAAGAAATTAATCAAGTAAATGCTTTGGTGAATAGTAGAGTAGCAGGAATCTTGATTTCTTTATCTAAAGAAACGGACAGCTACGAACACCTACAATTTGCCATAGATAGAAATATCCCTGTCGTTTTATTTGATAGAGGTGCAGACGAAATGGAATTATCACAGGTAACGGTAGATGATTATAAAGGGGCGTATGATGTCACCAAGCATCTTATCCATCAAGGATATACCAACCCTGCACATCTTTGTGGACCAATGTCACTTTCTATAAGTCAAAAAAGATACAATGGTTTTATAGATGCTTTGAAAGATGCGGGTTTAAGTGCCTCCAATGCCCATGTGTACCAATGTGATAATTTAAGTTTGGATGCAAAAGACGCCACTGAAAGACTATTATCATTAAAGAAAAGACCAGATGCGGTATTTTGTATGAGTGACTATATCGCGATCCAGGTATTGAAAGTATTAAAAGATAAAGGGATTCGTGTTCCAGAAGATATTGCATTAGCAGGTTTCGCCGGTGACCCAATTACTGATCTTATGGATCCTACAATTACAACTGTAGAACAACCAGCTTTTGAAATTGGTGTTCAAGCTTGTAGGAGAGTGATCATGGAGGCGGAGTCTGAAGACAGAGAAACTCTGGGGGTTATTAATAAAGTGCTGCCGACTAAAGTGATAGAAAGAGATTCAACTCTTCGAGTATAAAAAAATCCCATCAATAGGTAAAAGTATTGATGGGATTTTTATTAATCAGTAATGCTAACACCACTAGCCATAAAAGTGTATTTAACTTCAGGCTCTGTAATTAAAGCGATTTGCTCAGGACTGTCACCAGCATCTTCAGCATAATGTCTTAGAGTGGCAACATCTATTGTTTCTTTCTTTAATGTTCCATTGATGGTAGCTTCTTTTCCTTCAGCATCCATAGGAACAAAAAAGGCGTAATCCTTAAACTTCACAAAAAGCTCTTGATCGTTTTCGATAGGTAATTTCAACCAACATCCTTTTTTCTGACAAACACCGGTGATTTCCCCAGTGACTTGGATAGATTGTACTTCGTCTGAAGTAATAGAATGAATTAGTTCTTTGCTTGCTACAGGCTCTTCACTTTTAAACTCTTCACCATAAAAAGTAACTTCATTTTGAACTGGTTTTTGACAACCCATGATAGTTAAAAGTAAAGTCGTAAATAGTATAGTAATATGTCTCATAGAAGTAATTTGATTGGTATTGTTCCATCAAATATACATATTTCTTCATAGGTTAAAAGTAAAAAAGTCTCCCATTAATGAGAGACTTTCTTATTTATTTCACTAAACCATTGTCATTGGTAGAAGTGATGGTAGTAAATTCTAAAGGTACTTTCATCACTTGACCACCTGCATTAATATGGGTAAAACCATCTAATTTCATTGTGGAATTTACATTCTTAATCCACCCTGTGGTTCTATCAATGGTATAGGTAGCTTCATTATCACCTTCCATTTCATAGCGCATTTGCATACCATTAATTTCTTGATATTCTTCTTTAGTATTGTCAGTAGCAATATGGTTTACTTCATTTATTATGATTTCAGTTTTAGACAGTTTCTCAACAGTAAAAGTACGTTTGATATTGGCTGTAAATGAAATCGTATATTGTGAAGACTTACTCCAAGTACTTCCTTTTTT
Source organism: Flammeovirga agarivorans (assembly GCF_012641475.1). Lineage (NCBI taxonomy): Bacteria > Pseudomonadati > Bacteroidota > Cytophagia > Cytophagales > Flammeovirgaceae > Flammeovirga > Flammeovirga agarivorans. The sequence goes on from NZ_JABAIL010000009.1 coordinate 106,611, forward strand.
TACGGCTTCTTCTGGGAAAATATTCGTCAGCATTTCCATATTGGTTTTCAGCTGTTTTTCTCCATAAGATTGTTTGATCTGATTTAGAATCTGAGACTTTTGCATTGCTGGAATATCTTTTGTCTCTTCATCGATCTTTTTCCAATAGTCATCAAGTCCTCTGATATCCGTAATCTTACCTTTCTTTGATAAACTTAATTCAAAAGAATAATGAGACATTGCGGATAAAATTTTTGAGAAAGGATCTTCATTTTGAGCTGATGAAAAAGATTGAAGGTTAGGACCTACATACATCCCTACTTCTAAAAATGGATAAGTTACTTTTATCTGATACACCCCTTCTTTTTCGTTTAAGATTTGAAAAGCGGTTTTCGTATCAGTATCCATCGTGATATTCACTTCTTGGCCATTAATATTTTGTTTCATTTCGATATTAGAAACAGAGCTTTGGTAATAGGTTTTACCTGTCTCTAAATTAAGACCTAATGACGCTTTTTTTTGGGCATGGACATTAATACCGACTATAAATAGAAGCAGAGTTGTCAGTTTAAAAATAGTTCTCATGAGTTGTGAAATTTAAGTAATATATTAATAATGAAATACGGAAATTATTGTATTTAGTTGTTGGCTTATTTAGAATATTCTCTTTCTACCTTGGCAATTCTAGTAATAAAATGATCATACCACTTCTCTTTACCAAACTTTTGTGCCACCTGATGTTCTGTATTGGACTTCCATTCTTTAATAGATGCTAGGTCCTTCCAATATGAAACTGTGATTCCTACTTCTTCTCTTGCACCTTCAACACCAAGAAACCCATCTTGTTGGCTTGCAAGGTCAATCATAAGATTTGCCATGTCTTCATAGCCTTCGGTTTTGGAAGTTAAAGTGGAAGTAAATATAACAGCATAATAAGGTGGGGTAGGTGTGTTAGCGAACATTTAATAGTTTAATTAATTGGATTGAAACAGAATGATGTCGCGAAATTAATAGAAAGAATTCAATCACAAAAATAATCTTAGAAAGTAACCGAATAAACTCCTGCTTTTTATTTTCCAATCGATCTGATATGTTTGTATCACAAAACTAAATTGAATAAAAAATGCATTACCTATCGGTTCAAGAAGTAAAAGAGATGTGCTACAATAGTACCTATCATTTTAAAGAATATATCTTAGATCAAAAGGAGGTATTTCCTTATAATGTTCAGGTGCTGTTTGATATGGCAAAGGAAGGACGAATTAGAAATGAATCGATTAATGGTTTTGTAAGAAAGAATACTTCTAGACTTCATATTTTATCAAAAGAAGCTAATTTATTAACGAATACTTCTGAAGGGTTTCCAATTAAAATTCCCAAATTCCCACATTTTAGGACTGCTGAACATCTATTCCAATGCATTAAGTTAGATCAGGCTAAGGGGGATGAAATCATTGAGAAGCAATTATTGATTATCGATCAAACTTCTGGTGAGGGAGCAAAGTTAATGGGTGATAGGAAGGATGATATGCGTATGTTTTGGCGTTCTGCTTGGGTGATGAAAGATTGGGAAATGAGAGATTTACCAACAAATCAATACAAGGAGAAACACTGGGTAGCTGTAACAGAAATGGTCAATGCCCTTTGGTATGCTTTATTAATGAAACTAGGGAACAACCGTAAAGAGTTTGGTAAAGTATTATTAAAAAATGGGGCTGTGAAACAGTCGCCAATTGTAGAAATCTCATTAGATCAACGACAACCAGATACTTTTTGGGGAACAAAAGTGGAACCTAATGGTATGTTGAGAGGAATGAACTTGGCAGGGAAGTTATTATCTAGGTTAAGAGATCTTTATCGTTTGGAACTTCTTCAGAAGAAAGGCTCGTTTAACTTATTGATTGTTACTCCTCCTTTTTCTATTCAGATAATTGGTGGTGATATACAAAGTGTCGATTATAACGAATAAAAAAACAGGCGACTTCAGTAATTAAAGAGGTCGCCTGTTTTTATATATATCAATGCATTATTTTAGATCAAACCGATCTGCATTCATTACCTTAGTCCAAGCATTTACAAAATCTTGAGCAAACTTCACTTTGTTGTCATCTTGAGCATAAAACTCGCTGTAAGATCTCAAAATTGAATTAGATCCAAAGATAATATCAACCCTTGTTGCAGTCCATTTTGTCTCTCCAGTTTTACGTTCAACTATATTATAGAGATTTGCACCTGCAGGTTTCCAAGAATAACTCATATCCGTTAACTCAACAAAGAAATCATTACTGAGCTGACCAACATTGTCAGTAAATACCCCATGTTTTGTTCCTCCGTAATTGGTACCCAATACTCTCATGCCACCAATTAATACTGTCATTTCAGGAGCAGTTAACCCTAAAAGCTGACTTCTGTCGAGCAAAAGTTCCTCGGGGTTGACAGCATATTCTTTTTTCATCCAGTTTCTAAAACCATCACTTACAGGTTCCAGAACATCGAAAGAGTCTATATCGGTCATCTCTTCGGATGCATCACCTCGTCCACTTGAGAATGAAACCTGTATAGAAGGATCAATTGCTTGTGCTGCTTTTTCAACCGCAGCTGTACCACCTAATACCATTAAGTCGGCTAGACTTACTTTTTTTCCTAAACTGTCCTGAATTTCTGTCAGTTTAGAGATGACCTTTTGTAGGCGCTCTGGTTCGTTTCCTTCCCAATCTTTTTGAGGAGAAAAACGAATACGTCCGCCATTGGCTCCACCTCTATAATCCGAACCTCTATATGTTCTAGCACTATCCCAGGCTGTCGAGATTAAATCATTGTCTGATAGACCACTTTCTAAAATGGTTTTCTTTAACTGATTGATTTCGTCATCCGTTAATGAGTAGTCTACCTTTGGAATAGGATCTTGCCAAATAAGATCTTCCTGAGGTACATCTGCTCCTAGGTAGCGTGATTTTGGGCCCAAGTCTCTATGCGTAAGTTTAAACCAAGCTCTGGCAAAAACATCTTTAAAGTATTCTGGATCGTTATAAAATTTTTCTGATATTTTACGGTATGCAGGATCCATTTTCATGGCCATATCTGCATCCGTCATAATAGGATTTCGTTTTACAGTTGGGTCATGGGCATCTACAGGTTTGTCCTCGTCTTTCATATCAATGGGTTCCCATTGCCAGGCTCCTGCTGGACTCTTCTTTAATTCCCACTCATGGTTTAAAAGTAAGTGGAAGTAAGTATGATTCCATCGGTCGGGGGTAGTGGTCCATGCACCTTCCAATCCTGAAGTAACAGTATCTCCAGCGTTACCATTTCCCTTTGGATTGATCCAGCCTAACCCTTGTTCTTGGATGTCTGCACCTTCAGGCTCTGCACCCAATTTAGAAGCATCTCCGTTACCATGAGCTTTACCAACCGTATGCCCTCCAGCGGTTAGTGCACATGTTTCTTCGTCGTTCATTGCCATTCGACCAAAAGTAGTACGAACATCATGTGCTGTTTTTAACGGGTCAGGTTTTCCATCAACTCCTTCGGGGTTCACATAAATCAATCCCATTTGTACAGCGGCCAAAGGATTTTCTAATGATTCGCTATCACTGTTCTTATATCTATCCTTTCCTAACCATTCTTGTTCATCTCCCCAATAAATATCTTTTTCTGGGTGCCATATATCTTCTCTTCCGCCAGCAAAACCAAAGGTTTTGAAACCCATAGATTCGTAAGCCATATTACCTGCTAATATTATGAGGTCACCCCAAGAGAGTTGGTTACCATATTTCTTTTTAATTGGCCAAAGTAAACGTCGGGCTTTATCGAGATTGGCATTATCAGGCCAGCTATTTAGAGGAGCAAAACGTTGGTTTCCTGTATTACTTCCTCCTCTGCCATCTGCTGTACGGTAAGTTCCGGCAGCATGCCAAGCCATACGAATCATCAGACCACCGTAGTGTCCCCAATCTGCAGGCCACCAATCTTGACTATCCGTCATTAGATTTTTTAAATCATTTTTTACGGCTTCAAGGTCTAATTTGCTAAAAGCCTCTGCATAGTTGAATCCATGAAAAGGATTTGTTTTTGTGTCATGTTGATGGAGTATATCCAGATTAAGGGATTTTGGCCACCATTCCATTACATTTTTTTGTTGCTCTGTGTTTGCTCCATGATTAAATGGGCATTTGCTAGGGTTTGATTTGTCCATAATGGTTCTCAGACTTTTAATTAGGGATAGTTAAATATTTTATGGTTATCAATTGAATTTAGACAGTGTTTTGGGTTGAGTGAGTAAATGAAGTAACACTTCTTCTTCACTCAATTAAATTTAATAAAAATACTAGTAATGGAACTCAAAATCAGAAGGTAAGTTTTGATAAATTCTCTTTTTATTTCTAAAAATATCATATGATGGTACGGAATATTTGAGATGAATCATCGCTTGGTATCAAAATTCTCAAAAAGTATACAAATAGTCAGATTTTGTATACATATTCAAGGGAGTGCCGTCTCTACATTTGTACTATCAAAACATTAATAAAACAGATAGAACAATGATGACTAAAAAGTGGAATACTCAGCACATCCCTTCTCAGAAAGGCAAAACAATTCTAATCACTGGAGCAAACAGTGGTCTAGGACTAGGAACTGCAAAAGCTTTGGCAAAAAAAGAGGCGCATGTTATTCTAGCTGCTAGAAATTTAAAGAAAGGCCAATCAGCCATCAACGAGATCTTAAAAGAAACACCCAATGCAAGTCTAGATCTCATGCAATTGGATTTATCCGATATAAATACAATCAAACAATTTGCCATTGAGCTGAAGGCAAAGTATTCACAATTGCATACTTTAATCAATAATGCTGGGGTAATGATGCCACAAGAACGTCTTGAAACGAAACAAGGGTTTGAGGGACAATTTGGCACTAATCATTTAGGGCACTTTGTACTAACAAGAGAACTGATTGATCTTTTAGATAATACACCAGGGGCAAGAATAGTAACACTAAGCAGTTTAGTGGCTAAGATGGGGGATGCAGATATTTATTGGGATAACCTTCAGTTTGAGAGAGATTATCATAAAATGAAATCATATTCCCAAAGTAAATTAGCCAATATGATGTTTGGTTTGGAGTTGGATAAGATGTTAAGAGAAAATGGTAGTAAAACAATTTCTGTACTTGCACATCCTGGGTATACGGCTACCAATTTACAGCAACACATGGGGTTACAAGGGATGATTTTAAATTTCTTTTTGGCTCAAAAAGTAGAGATGGGAATTCTACCTTCGTTGAGAGCGGCAACGGATCCAAGTGTCAAAGGAGGTGAATATTATGGTCCTGCCAATATGAGAAACTGGAGAGGATATCCTGTGGTAAACAAACCATCAAAAAAAGCATTAGATTTGAATGAAAGAAGAAAACTTTGGGAGATCTCAGAGCAATTAACAAACTCTTCGTTCCAATTGAGCTAATAGTATGAGTCAATTCTTAAAAATAAATTCAATTTCAGAGCTTCATGATGCTTTTCGTTGTGATAAGCCTAGTCATCCGTTAATTTCAGTGATTAATTTATCTGACATAGCGATTCCACATGAAGTTCTGAATTTTAAAGTAGGAACACCTTTTTATAACATCACTTTTAAGTCGAAAACAGCTCATCCCTTTCGGTATGGAAGAGGGTATTTTGATTTTAGTGAAGGGTTTTTGATTGGTCTTTCTCCTAATCAAATTTTTGAGATCGATGAAACTTCTGAAATAGGCGATCTAGAAGGTTGGTCATTATTTTTTCATCCTGATTTAATTAGAGGATATAATATCTTAGAAAAAATATCAGAGTATGGCTTCTTCTCATATGAAGTGAACGAAGCTTTACATATGTCTGAAAAAGAAAAGAAAACACTCAATGATATTGTTTTTAAGATTAAGGAAGAATATGAGTCTAACTTGGATGAATTTAGCCAAGATGTTTTAGTATCCAATATTGAGTTGTTATTCAATTATATTAGAAGGTTTTACAGTAGACAGTTTATCACAAGGAAAAAGCAAAATACTAGTATAGTAAGCTCTTTTAATAAATTACTGAAAGACTATTTTGAAGATGGGAAATCTGTTGTTAATGGATTACCAAAAGTTCATTACTTCGCAGAACAGCTACATCTTTCCGATAGCTATCTAAGTGATTTATTAAAAAAGGAAACAGGTAAAAACACACAGGACCTTATCCATTTCTTTGTCATAGAAAGAGCAAAAAACAACTTAGTCAATTCAAACAAATCAGTTTCAGAAATTGCATTTGACCTTGGTTTTGAATATCCGCAGTACTTTAGTCGTTTGTTTAAAAATAAGACCGGACAAACGCCAAAAGAATATAGAGACAATTAATTTTTTGATATAGTTTAGACCTAACTGTAGTTTCGTATGCTAAACAAATTTATAGTCCTTCTGATTTTTCGGGAATTCATAGCCAAATAATTTCAGAGGGAAGTCTCCAAAGATATCAATACCAAATACATAGTGCTCTTGGTGAAGAACCGCTGCATCAAATTCATTTCTTCTTTTTGTGTTGAAGGGGGTAGGACTATCGTAAGTAATGACCGTTGATTTTATATTAAACTCGTTGTATAAGTATAGTGCAAAAATCTGAGAGATGGCTCCGCCTATACTAAAACCAGTGATCTGAATATCATTATATTGAGATATTTTATAGTGGAAATCCACATCAAATTGAGCTTTTATTGCATTAAATGACTTAAGATACCCTTTATGGAAGCCATCGCTTTTTTGGTACTTTAAGCGAGTAACAAATAATGGGAAAATACTCTTTGAGGGGTGAACTTCAATTACTAGTTTTTGCTCTTCAGTTTTTACATAACATTCAATACCACTAGTGGTATATTTGTTGTCGAAATGTGATATATGGTCATTAAATTTCATGATAGTACTATTGAAATGGGCACAGCATTATTAATACTACAAAAGTAATAGGTAGGAGTTGACTAAAAGTGAACTCACAGATAACATTAAATGAATAATCAATAATGAAGTGTACGTTGTTTATTGAATCTTAGTTATAGGAGTGTCACATTAGACACTTCAAAAAAAATATATAATGGTTACAGGATTCACAATCAATATACATATTTATCATGACTATATCGAATTAGAAATTGCACTTTATTGATAGAGTGTTGTAAGTTTTCAGTGATTTTTTAATAAAATAGAGATGTAACCCATCTTGTGATATTGCTATCTACTCATTCCGGTTAGAGAATATAATTTTAATTTTTAGTAGGTTAAGAAATTATTACGGACTAAAATGCTGGCCTTTTGGCTAGTTTTTCATCGATAACGATTCAGATAATTTATTCTACAACTCAGTAGATATATATAACGCCCCACCCGTTATGCTAGTGAGAAAAACCCAACTACAGCGTAAGTTTGACATTGTAAAGTAGTATTGTAAGACAAAACAAATCATACAAAAGAGATAATACTTCAATTAAATAACTTTCAGTTTATCAGTCTTTTGTGTGTTTTAAGCTACTGACATATTCAATCAATTTTTATCTACTAAATAATAATGAGAGAAAATATCAGACAAATAATTATCTCGCTAATCTTGTTTTTATCCTGTACGCATCTAAATGCCCAAAGTATATTCCATACGGTTAATGGTAAAGTCATCGATAAAGATAATCAGCAGCCAATAGTAGGGGTTTTAGTTTTTACTGAATTAGGAGATTCTACCATATCTACGACCACAGATTATGATGGTAAGTTTTCTTTTTCTTTAAAAGCTGGGAGGTACAATGTCAAATTTAAAATGTTGGGTTATCAGTCATTTATTTTTGAAGAATTAGCTGTTCCCAACGGAAGTAATGATCAATTAAATATTTCGTTACAAGAAGATGAAACCGTATTGAGTGAGGTTGAAGTGGTGTATACCTCATCCAAAGATGAACCACAAAATACGATGGCCATCGCTTCGGGTAGACAATTTACGGTAGAAGAGACGAGTAGGTATGCAGGTGGTTTTGATGATCCTGCAAGAATGGCAACCTCGTTTGCGGGGGTCGCTGGGTCTACGGGTAGTAATGGTATGGTTATTCGAGGTAATGCTCCCAAAGGAGTCTTATGGCAAGTAGAGGATATGCCTATACCAGATCCCAATCACTTATCGAATATTGTTGCATTTGGAGGAGGTAGTGTCACAGCTCTTAGTACCTATGTTTTAGATAATTCAGATTTCTATACTGGTGCTTTTACATCAGATTATGGTAATGCAATGGCAGGTGTATTTGATCTTTCCTTAAGAGAAGGTAATGCGGAGAAGCGTTCTTTTCAAGCTCAGTTAGGTGTAAATGGTATCGATTTTGGTGCTGAAGGTCCTTTTAAAAAAGGAGGAAACGCCACTTACTTATTTAACTATAGGTATTCTACATTTGCAGTATTAGCACCAATTTTACCAGAAGAAATGGGATTCTTAGGGTATCAAGATTTATCATTTAAAGTTGTAGTTCCTACTAAAAATGGTGGAGAATGGAATGTATGGGCTGTAGGTGGTGCTGATCGACAATACAGAAATGCGTCTATGGATTCGACTGAGTGGACTTTTGATGATGCGAATCAGAGTTTTTCTACAAATATTTTATTTGGTGGTTCTGGTATCTCCTATCAATTACCCATCAATAAAAATGGATATTGGAAAAATATTGTTGGAATGTCAGGTAATGCCACTTATTGGGAGTCTTCAGAGTTAAATTCATCTTTAGTAGAAAACCCATTAAAAGATTATAAAAATGTGCAATATGACCTTACATATAAGTCGTACGTTCATTACAAATTTGGTCCAAAGCATACGCATAGATCTGGAATCACAATTTCTCAAAAGCATTATGATATCAATATGAGAGAAGCAGAAAATGCAGGTGATCCGATGCAAACTTTTGCTGTTGGAAATGGGAATGCTATGTTTTTGCAAGCTTTTTCACAATCGAAGTTTCAATTATCACGTAATTGGTCAATGAACCTTGGTGTATATGCACAATATTTTGAGGGGAATGAACAGTATTCTATAGAACCGAGAGCTTCTGTGAAGTATCAGTTGAACCCTTGGCATTCTTTATCTTTTAGCTATGGTTTACATAGTCAAACTGAAGCACTTCATTATTATCTATTGCCTCAACAGAATGGAGATCAATTGACTTATCCCAATAAGAATCTTGACTTTTCAAAAGCACACCATTATGTCTTAGGATACAATTGGAATATCAATAATTCATTACGATTTAAATCAGAAATTTTCTATCAGGATTTATACAATATTCCTGTTATCGAGGGTAGTTACTTTTCTATGTTAAACCTAACGCATGAATTTTATGTTAACGGTGCCCTTGTGAATGAAGGAACAGGTAGAAATGTTGGTATAGATCTCACATTTGAACAATTTCTGAAGAATGGATTTTACTATACTTTAACCTCATCAATTTTTGATTCAAAGTATACAGGAGGAGATGGTGTAGAACGAAATTCTCAATTCAATAAAAACTATGTGATTAATGTGTTAGGAGGCAAAGAATGGTACATAGGAGCAGCGAAAAATAAAGTGTTTTCTCTTAACGGAAAATTCACATTTATGGGTGGGGATAGAAGACATCCATTAGATGAGCAAAAAACAGAAGAAACTGGAGATGTTGTCTATAATAATGATGCGGCATATTCTCAACAATACCCGTCAAGTCAGATATTAAGTGTAAGTGCATTGTATAAAACTATTAAGCCTAAATATACATCACAGTGGACATTACAAATTATAAATGCATTGGGCGCTCCAGAATATTATGGTTACCAAATGGACCAAAAGACGGGAGAAATTACTGATAAAAAAGATGTACTAATCTTACCAAACATTGCGTATAAGGTTATGTTTTAAATGATGGAATTGTAATATTCTATTTTTCAATAGTCATATCGAACTAGAAATTGTTATAAAATATTTTAAAATAATTCTGTAAAATGTTGCAAAAACAAAAAAAACAGTACATCTTTATCATATGAATCGTTAAGCAGTGTGCCCCCTCTTCGGTGGGGGCAACACAATTTAGAATTCCGAGTTTTGCTTTGGAATTCTTTTGTTTGAGGGGGACAAATTTGTCCCCCTTTTCTTTTGTCTATACTTTGTTAATCCTCCCTTTAAAAGTCAATCAAATATTGTTAGGAAAATACTATTCAACATAGGTATATAATATCTTTTCTCTAAGCATTTTATTAGAAATTAGTGGTGCCATTCAGATCATAGTTCTTCAAGAAATTCCACACTTCTAATGAAGCACTAATATCCATATTTCCTTTAAAGCCAGGCCAATCATGTTCACCGCCTGTGATCTTTATGTGATGTACTTCTGTGCCTTGCTCTCCATTCGAATAGGTATACCTTTCTACAGTGCTTCCGTCTTCGGTGTTTATATCAGGAACACTTTCAATTTCAGGAGAAAGATCCGTTTGATTATGATTGGTCCAAAATGTAAGTAGGCCTTCAATACTCGAATAAGGTACGATATTATCCTCCGTTCCATGTATTTGTAGAATAGAAATAGAACGGGAAGGAGTACAAGTATTTATCGTTGGTTGATACATTGAACCTGTAACTGAAGCAATGGCAGCAATTCTATCTGTCAGATGACAGGCAAGGTGAAAACTAAAGAAGCCTCCCATAGACATTCCTGTAGAATAGATTCGATTCATATCGACATTCATGCTGCTTTCAACATGATCTAATAAGATTTGGACGAAATCAACATCTATATTATTGTTATTGGTAAGTACCCATTTATTTGAAATTCCATTCGGATGGATCACAATGAAATTTTCCTCTTCCGCCAGTTCATGAAATTTTGTGTAGCCATAATTAAACTCCATATTACTGGTTAGTCCATGAAATGATAAAAGTATAGGAAGGGGTGAAGTACCATCATAAGTAGAAGGTATATAAATAGTATATTCTCTTTTCGTACCATTGACCTCTACTGTATCAATGGATTTTCCTGTCTGAATTTCAAGTATTGTCTCCTCTTCAATAACAACATCTTCAACAATGGTATCATTCGGGGTAACACCTTCGTCTGTTGAGGTAGTACATTGTGTAAATAATAAAATAAAAAGAGGTATTGTATATAATGATTTCATTTTAGTAATTCTCTTTCTGTAAATGTTCATTAAAAAACTCTACAACAGAAACATATTTAGTCCTAGCACCTGGATATTTTAAATCACTCTCTACACCGAGTTGATCTAATTTTTCTTGTAATGCAATACCAAAATCTACATGATGTATGATCCAAGATTTCATTTTTTTAGGGTTCTTAGGTGCTTTTGACTTAGGAGACATATTATAACTCATATAAACGGCAGGATCATCTGAAGAAGCTAAAGTGATGGCAGATAAACTATTCGCAATTGAATTAGTTTCCTCCATTGTTTTACCTCCGTACATTCTTTTTCGCTTCTTTACTAACTTTGAGTTATTATCTAAAGCTGCTTGAGTATTAGCACCTTCATTTAGATGCTTTTTGAAAAGTGATTCCCAAAACTCTAAATTCATAGTTGTTTGTCCAGAAAAAGGGGCTACACAACTTACTCGAGTAGATTCTCTCTCTATAGGGTTGTCACTTTCAGTATTTGCCATTTCATCACTAAATGCTAACCACATACAGATTTGAGCACCCGCAGAACCTCCATGAAGGCCAATTCTTGACTTGTCAATTTTCCATTGATCAGCATTTAACCGAATAAATTGTAGTGCCTTTTTTGCATCATTGTGGGCTGCTGGAAGGGGTGCATCGGCAATTAACCGATAATTGATTGCCGCTACGGAGATACCTGCATTTAGCAATGAATTTAAAGTTTTTGCACCTAACTTTTCTTTACTACCTGAGGTAAAACCTCCGCCGTGTATATATAAAACTAATGGTGTTTTTTTGTTGGTTTCAGCAAACCAAATGTCGATTACATTTCTTTCATGTTCTCCGTACTTGATGTTTTGTAATTGAGGTACCGGTTTACTTTGTTGAGCATTAGAAACTAAGGAAGTAGCCAACAGAATAATAAAAGAACTGATAATTGTTAGATGTTTCACACTTATGATATTTCATTTCAAATTTTAATCATCGAAAAAGTCTGAAATCTATCACTCTCATCAAAATTTTTTCAACTAACGTCATTTATTTTTCAACGAAAGAAATTGTTGAGTGTATAAAATGACCATAGCACTTTAATTTTCGTTCTGCTTTTTTAATATTTTGACAATGCGGTTAATAATGATCTCGGATAGATTCCATTCATAACCATTAAAATCTGTTGTATTGATAAACTGTATCACAACAGCATCAATATCTTTATGGTATTCAGCTAAACTTTGATAGCCAATGACTAACCCGCCATGATTATATTCATATGGGTAAATTTCTTGCTCACCTTCTTCGAAAACAGAACCATCATTCAGTGCTCTTAAAAAAGTACCCACGTCTTTTGCTGTAGCTAGCATACCATAGTCATTGGCTTTAAAGTCCTCCTCGTATCCGACATAATATCCGCTCATCACATCTTCTAAATCTACCTCGCGAATGGAGAAATAAGTATCCTTTAAACCTAGTGGTAATAATATCTTCTCTTTAATGTATTGTTGATGACTATATCCCAATTTTTTATCCATCAATTGGCGTAACAATAAATAGTTTGTATTGGAATACTCATAACCTTGATCTGGAGCAAAACTAGCGGGTAAATCAAGGGCAAAATCGAGAGCTCTTTTTCCATTTTCTTGTTCATCTTCCCAATAGGCAGGGTTATCTGTAAAATTGGGAATTCCTGAACGGTGTTGGATCATCATCTTTAAAGAAATCTGTTTAGCATTTTCGATTCTACCTACAAGTTCTGGGAAGTTATCCGCTAATGTTTCATCCAACGATAGGCGATTTTCTTTTACCATCTTGGTGATAGCAACAGCAGCATATAATTTACTGATACTTGCAATTTTGAACAATGAGCTAGGATCAGCAGGGATTTTATTTTCTCTATTTTTCCACCCACCAGTATAAAACGCAGGAGGGTGACCCGCCTTATCAACATAAACAATCATACCATCGAACCCGTAACTTATTGCTTCATTTACTTGTTCTTGAATCGTATTTGGAAGTGGTACGATCAAAGCCCTTACTAAAATCCAAGGGACATAGAATAATGAAATTGCAGTACTAACAAGTAGTATGATTCTAAAGAGCTGTTTTGCTTTTTTCTTTTGCATTTCGGATGAAGTCTATTTGAGTTATGGTAGCAGAGAAACTATAAAGTCTAAGGTAATAATTTTAAAATGGATCTTTCGATATATTTAAAATTACTACACTGAAATACTAACACAAATGATGAATCTAAAAATGCTTCACAAATTATTGACTTATCTCTAATGACTTTTTCTTGTAATTAATAAGCTGTATAGCTGCATTTCTACCCGATTCCATGGCAGCATTTAATGAACCGTTCAATAGAGAATCACCTGCAATAAATATATTCTCAGATAACCTGTTTTCTTTTTCAGTGACTGTCATTTTTAAGTTTTTACGATCTGGAAGAGCTTTATTTATTCTGTAATGCTTTATATATTTTATAGTAGATGCTCCAGTATAATGTTTCACTTCTCTTGTTACATGATCAATAATTTCTTGATCTGTGTGATTCTGAATTTCTAATGAAGTAACGGAAAGAATAGTCTTATTTGTACTATGATCTCGGTAGGCATATAAATTATTGGCAAATTTTTCAGTGTCGGCAATTAAAGCAATGGTTTCCTGAGGGATATTAGTTTGATCTACTTCAAAGTATATGCACATACAAGATTTCCACTTTACTTCTTCTTGATTAATCAGAGAAGGAGTGTTGCTAGCAATAATTACACCTTGATGTGATTTCTTCTCACCAGATCCAAGTGTAATAAAATCATTTGTCATTTCAGTCACTTCTGTATTATAAACGAACTCGGTATGTTTCAATTTACCTTTCAGTTGTTTACTTATCTCTCCAATACCTAGTTGAGGTATAGTTGCATGACCTTCTCCAAACATTTTGTATACAAACTCAAACATTCTACTTGAGGTATTTAAATCAGGCTCTAAAAATATTCCGCTAAAGAAAGGTTTAAAGAATCGATTGATAATTTTTGTAGAAAAGCCAAAATCAACAAGGTAATCATAAGTTGTCTTTTCATTAGAACTAAAGATATCTTTCAATGATTTATTCTTTAAACTCAGGTTGAGTTGTAGAATTTTCAGTTTGTCATAAATAGATCCAATATCAGACAATAAAGTAGGGAAAAGTATATTCCAATTTCTTAGTGGGTCACCAATACGATAAGCTTGACCATTGGAATATATCAGAGCTCCAGATGCTAGTTTTCTTAAGTTCAGTTTTTCCATATCCAAATACTTCTGTGCGAGAGGATAGGCACTAAGTAATACCTGAAAGCCGACGTCTAACACAAAACCATTTTCCTGGAGAGTTTTCACTCTTCCTCCAACTTCAGAGGATTTTTCAATAACTATGGGGTGGTAGCCATATTGTTCTAGTTCATATGCTGCAATTAGACCACTAACCCCCGCTCCGATGATGTAAACCTTATCTTCCATTAATTTCCTATAGTATATTAATCAATTCAATGCTTAAATTTGATCAAATAAATGATCCTACACTGATAAACAGTTTACCTCTTATTTTGTTATTTTCAGGACTACATAATAAAAGATTTAAAAAAATAAAACGCTTGACAACAAAACATAATCCGCATTAAAAGGCAGAGCTTAGCCTATTGGTTAATTCCCTTCAATAGCTTTACAAGAAAATGGTCTTTAAAATCAAACCTTCTCTTACCAAGCTATCTCTTTCTTTCGGCTAGCTTGTTCTTCAACCCATCGCAAAATCCAAAAACTCATTTTTCAATTCTATTTCTTTCTGACAGCTTTTAGGGTGTTTTATCTAAATACTAAAAACAAGAAAAATGAATCATAGAATTATGGATATCATAAATTTTAAGAACAAGCTGATAATTGCTGGTACAAGATACTTCCAAAACCATACAATGATGGATAGTTTCACTAAGGAGTTTATTGAGTCTAACAACTTGCACCAATTTAATACGCAGTTGGTGTCTGGTGGTGGCAGAGGTGCGGATGAACTAGGAGAGGAGTTTGCAATTAGAAATGGTTTTAAGCTAAAGAAGTTTCTACCGGATTGGTCTCAGGGAAAAAAGGCGGGTCCTTTAAGAAATAAGCAGATGGCAGAATATGCCACTCATTTGATTTGCTTTTGGGATGGTGAAAGTCCAGGCTCAAAAAGTATGATTCAGTTGGCAAGAAGATACGGTTTGAAGTATCGGGTGGTAGATTATAAGCGGAATCGTATTGTTGAGGAAAATGCCGGTCTGCTGTTTAGGAAATAGGTTATGATGATCAGTAGTTTTAGAGTTTATCTTCTTTGGGAGGTAGACTCTTTTTTGATACTGTCGGCAGTCCTATTGCAGATATAAGGAATTATATCTGCAATCAAATTCACCTGTTCATACATTGAAATGTATAAACAATTTCATGTGGCGACAGTGATAAAATGAAGAGAGCTTTGTTTCTTGCCTTGGTGTTGGTGCCCTTTATATTAGCTTACATTTATGTAAATAAAAAATTAGTTTAGTACAAACCTAGTAAGGTCTTTATTTGAATAGGTGTTATACACATTTCAATTCCATATAGTTCAGTGCAAAACTTCATTGATAGAATTGGAGTATCTACTTTACACTTATTTCAATTCAATATAGTTCAGAGCAAAACTGCAGCTTCTGCCATAGAACAAATGAAGTCACGGAAATTTCAATTCAATATAGTTCAGAGCAAAACATGGACATCTCCTTCCTTTCTGTATCGCCATGCGTTATTTCAATTCAATATAGTTCAGAGCAAAACTAAGCAATATTCACGGCCCATTCTGTGTTTTGTCTATTTCAATTCAATATAGTTCAGAGCAAAACTTCATTTCAAGCATCGATTGAACGCGTGGCACGACAATTTCAATTCAATATAGTTCAGAGCAAAACAGTAATTGTCTTACACGTAAAGATCTGTGAATAATATTTCAATTCAATATAGTTCAGAGCAAAACAGCTAGGATTCCTTCCTGGAGATATCAAAGAGAAAAATTTCAATTCAATATAGTTCAGAGCAAAACCCTTGGGCAGCAAATAACCACAAAGCAACTTACTAATTTCAATTCAATATAGTTCAGAGCAAAACTTTCATTAAGAAAGTAAAGATCGTAAGACAAGGTGTATTTCAATTCAATATAGTTCAGAGCAAAACAATCAGTAGCACTACTCCAATCTACTCTTACAGTGAAATTTCAATTCAATATAGTTCAGAGCAAAACCCCCGTAAAAAAGTCTCAAAATTTTCGTAAATATAGCCCAAAAGGCATAAAAACTTGATGAATTTTACATCTAAAGTCGTCGACCTTTATTAATAAGATTTACCTCCGTTTACGACGACTAGTTTAAATTGTTGAAAATTAGATATTTATACATGTCAGTATTGAGTTTGTCAAGTTACACTGAAAATTTTAATTTCCTCGACGACTAAAGGAAGTTATTTATGGATGATTTTTCTTGTCCTATGATTTCTTTGTTTAGCCATTTTTTACTTTTGTTATTGAAGATAATTAATGAGTCACCTTCTTGCATAATCTCATTTGCATCTGCCTTTAAGTTTTCTAATTGAATGTTTGTAAGCTCACCTTCAAATACTGAGTTTTGAATCCAATTGAGATATTTTCGACACAATTTAAGCATTTTTCCACCTCGCTTTGTATTGATATCATATACTAAAATTATATACATACTATTTCTATTTTACTAATGTTTTCCTACTTACCACCATGTTTTAAAACCTTGATACTGTTCGATGCTCATTAGGTGTTTGGAGAGTTTGTAACATTCCAGTTTTATGAGGTGCTTATAGCTTACATGCCGTCCAAGTTTTCTATGTTTGATAGTATCTGTGAGTTTATCATCCCATGCTTTCATCACAATTTTCCGACCTGATTCTTTGAGTAGGCAAGCATTTACTTCATTCCTAAAATGTTTTACCTGAATGTGTTTTTTGTTGACCAATGAGAATATTAATCTATCTACAAGAATAGGTTTGAATATCTCTGCTACGTCTAACGCGAGGGAATACCTTCTGACACCTGGTTCATGTAGAAAACTGATTGTAGGGTCTAGTTGTGTGTGATAAAGCATATCTAGACAGGCTGTGTAACAGATCATATTACAAAAACTGATTAAAGCATTAATTGGATCTGTTGGAGGTTGTCTTTCTCTTCCGTTAAAGGGAAATGTAGGTATAATTTTATTGAAAGCTGAATAATAGACTTGTCTGATATTGCCTTCAATTCCCATTAGCTCATCTACTTTAGTAGTGTGATTGATTTGTTTTATCAGTTCCTCAATAATGAGAATCTCTTCTGCGGTATTTTTATTTCTGTTCTGATAGTATTTCAAATTCTTAAGCATGTTGAATGCTCCAACGTTGATAAACTCTTGGGCTAAGGTGATTCTTTTCATAGGATCACTATAGTGGAGACTTTGCTGTACATGTAACTGCCCTGCTTGTAGATACTCTTTAGGGTAAAAGGAACCGGTGTAATGTTCGTAATAATCAAAAAAATGAACTCCTATTCCGTTTTTACCGAGGAAGTTATAAAGTGCAGAGTTGGCATCAAGGCTTCCAAACACATATAAATTAGCAACTTGCTCAATGGGTAAATATCTTGCTTGTCCTTCGTTTACATTTTCATCTACAGGTACAAATTTCAAGGTATTGTCTTTTCGGCTAAGTCTACCAGGATTAAATAAGTAAAATGATTTTTTCATAATATTGCTATTCTCCGCTCCAGCAAAAGTCAAAATAGGAACACTTTTTACATTTACTTATTTGTAGTCTGTCGGGACAAGTACCTTTGATTATTGTATCTGCTTGGTTAATCCAACTTTCAACAAGGTCTTGATCTTCCTCTGTATCCCAATCTACTGTTTTTGTGATTCTCAATTTAGGATATTCGATAATTGCGGTAGGTTCCGCTATTCCGATCTTATGTAATAGATATAAGTAATATTTTACTTGAGCATTGTGAGCGAATGATTTTTTATTCGATTTTTTGATTTCATGAATTGTATTTGATTTCGGATCAAAAAAGTCAATTTTTGCTATTCCTAAATCTAATTCCTGCCATTTTAGTGCTCTTTGTGGGTAGGTCGTTTCTCCAATCAATTTACCTTCAGCAACAAGCTCAGAGGTACTTTCCATTCTTAAATGATGAGCGTGCAACCAAAGTTTTCTGTGACATAGGTGAAGGTAAGAAACGATAGTTGGTGTTATGGTCATTGTATTGACATGAGGAAAAGAGGTCTCTTAATTTTTCAACTAAGAGACCTCTTTAGGGTTAAAGAGTGACTTTCTCTTGTGCTGGATTGTGCTTTGATAATAGCTCAATTATTTTTGATCTAGCATCATTGATAGCCGTTGGAGAAGCATTAAAACTATTGGAATAAGCAGCTGCAGACTCTGTAATAAATGCATCATCACTTAAAACTAATTGAGCGTGCTCTTCTTGGTCAAGTTCGGCTCTGATTGCTCCTGATACTTCATGTACGTTTGTGGATGTTGCAACCGCCAATATTTCCATCATAGAGAAGTTACGAGATTGATTGGAAGTAATTCTCCAGTTCAAAATACCATCTACAATATGAGGAATAAGCATTTCTCTTTTCTCTTTTGGAAGAATCAGCTGATCGTCTTTCTGCTCCCAACCTTGCTCTAGAAGTTTGTCTTTCACTTCTTCTGTAAGTTCTGAGTCAATTTTAGAAAACTTTACGCTGAAAAGACGGTTGAGATCTATAGCTACATCAAATATAAAAATACCTGTTGCAGATCTCTGCTCTTGAAGAAACTTAGTAGTGAAAGATCTTGAAGAAAATTCTTCTAATAACTGATCAACTGCTTCTTCATCCAAGATATTATCTCCTTCTTTGAATACCACTACATTGTTGTTTCTATCTCTTCTATCGAACGTCCCTGTTGTTTCGTTTACTCCTGCTAAAAGAGGGTGAATAGGTCTCATAGCAGAAATGGATAGGGGAGACCTTCTTTTGATATTTGAAGATTTATTGATATTCATCCAACCACCAAGTAATTGATCAACATAAGTTGGATCACATGGTGTAGAAACTGCACCTTCTGATACTTCAGTTTTACCTTTCTTCTTGGAAACGATATTTTCAAAAGTGGTAGGAGCAAGCTGAAAATTTCCGGAGTTGGCTATTTCTTCGATGATACAACGTTTTACTTGTTGGCCAGAAGAATAAGGTAGTCTTTTATTAAAAGTAGGATCCCAGTAGGTTTTTTGACCATCTGCTACATTGAAAATAGAATGGTCCACTTTTTTAGCGATGCTGATATATAATGTATTCATGTTTTTTATTTTTTTGGTTTAATTGATTAGTTGAATTTTTCCAGCTTGGCATATTCTAGTTTTACCAGTAATGCAAACATCTTGAAGTCTGATTTATTCAGTTTCAGTAAAACAGATTGAATTTCAGTGATTAGGTTTTTATAATCACCTTCTAGATCAGGAATAATTTCACAAAGTGTATCGATGTAATTTGCTTTGGTATTATTACCGAAGAGACCTTTTTCCACCTTGTTTTTACGATCTGTTTTATTTGTGGAGTTTCTATATTCCACTAACATTTTAGCTGTTTCTTCTATTAATTTCTGTGCTTTTTCCAGTTGTGTTCCTAACATTACTAATAGATATGTTTTTAGTTGAAAATAATTTTTTTCATCATACTTATATGCTTTCTGCATTTCGAGCATTTTTTCTAAAGAAGGAGGTTGTAGGGTTCTCATACTTACACGCATAGTATCTACAATTCTCATAGATGATAATCCAAATAATGCTCTAAACTCTTTACTATCTAACTTTTTACCTGTCAAGTGCTCATACATTTTGCTCAGAGATCTACAGTACTTGAAATCAAGAACTAAAAATCCCATGGTAGATTTCATCTGTCCAATAGCTCCCATAGATGGGGTTACTTTGTTTAATTCTTTACCGAAGTACTTGTTCAGTGTAAAGTAAAGCTCTGACCAATAGATAGGTTCTACCATTACTCCTTTTTTATCAGGTTTAAAGAACCCTTCTCTATCTAAAGTTTGAAAGTCTGTTTGACCTTTAAAGTGATTTGAAAGTCTATAATTCAGCCATTGACCATTCCAAGATGCTAACTTATTTGGTTGCAAGTTTGTAGATTCATTATTAAGAAGCTGTCTGTAAATTTTCCATCCCTCAAATACTATGGTGAGTACTTCGGGTTCAGAAAAATATAAATTTTGACCTCCAGCCATTCCAACTTCTAATGAATAGCCTATAAAAGCTAGCATTGAATCTTCTTTTCCGTTTCTCATCAAGATATTAGAAACTCCAAAAGATGTAGCTTTTAATGCTTTCGCATCACTTGCAGGAAACCCAGGTGCTATAGCATCATCAAGAACTTCAAAATCTTTACTTTCATAATCTGCAATATGATCGGCTAGACTTCTATTTTTAAATGCGGCATTTGAAAATGGAGAATTAATACAATATATAAGGTTATTATTCACTCCATCATCAAAAAGAATATGAACACATTCCTTAAAAAAATCTTCTAAAGACTTCTTTTGGGTGTTATATAAAATTCGACCCGTATCTGTTGTTATCATCGTTTATCATTTTAGTATTTAACCCTAACTCTGAATAAGCTCTATCAGGTATTACAAATGGTCTCGCTCCTGTTTCTAGCTGAGCGCAATCACTAACATGATAGGTGCTAGCAGGAATTTCCATCAGCATCTTTTCTTCATAGTTTGCTTTTTCATATTGACTTACTTCTGATTCAAGGATTACTTTTACTGAATCAATTTCAAGAAGTTCTATGAAGGTAGATTTAGTATTACTGCAGAGTTTTTCTATGTTGATGGATTGATCACTTTTGAAAATACAGTGTGTATCAATATCCATAAGATCCACCTCTGGATAGACATAATCAATTTTTTCCTGCATACTCGTCTGGTGAAGAATTGCGTCATTTGGAAGCATTTCGTAGGTTCTGTCTAGTATTTTTAGTTCATAAGGAAGAGCTTCTTTTTCATCTTCTGGAGGTGCAATGACGTAAATTGGTTTATGAATTCTTGTCTTTGCATCTAAAGACGAAGCAACTCTTTTTCGGTGTACTCTGCCTAGTCTCTGTATCAGTGCATCTAATGGAGCTACTTCTGTGACCATAATATCAAAGCTGATATCAAGAGAAACTTCAACGATTTGCGTAGAAACTACAATACATGCTTCTTCCATCGTATTGTAATGGTCGATCAAGTCTTGCTCTTTTTGGTTTCGTTCACCTTTTTTGAACTTACTATGCACCAACATAGTATCTACATCAGGGTAAAGTTCTGATAGGGTAGTATACATCTGTTGTGCATTAGCCACTCGATTACATATTACAAGTACCTTTTGTTTGGCTTTTATTGCTTTTTGAAGTATTGGAAAAGTTGCTTCAAAGTCATCAACCTTATGAATTGTATGTCTGTCATAGCTAGATAGAGTCTCATCATTAAATGAAACTTCATAAGTATCTTCTCCCAATCTTTTCAAGATTTCTTCATACAACTTTGTTGGAATAGTGGCAGTACCTACGTGAATTCTGCACCCTAGACCCTTTAATACTTCTATGAGCTTCAAGACTATTGCTTGTGATGCTCTATTATAAGTATGTACTTCATCTAGGATAATATCACATCCTTTGACATCTAACAGTTGAGCCTCATATCCCTTCAGCCCAAAGATCAAACCTGCTAGTTGATGAGGAGTTAAGATAGTAATACTTGCTCCCACTTTTCCTTGAAGCTCTGTTTCGAAATCAGTACCTCTTCGCACTACTTTAGAAGCAGAGTGCTGTACTCTTAGGTCGAGTTCAGGATTATCTGCTCTTAAGTCTTTACCAATACGGTGAAGCATGGCGTTGATGGAGGCTTGAAAAGGGAGTGTATAAAAAACTCTGCCTTTTGTTCGCTTCATCATAAAATTGGTTTTGCCTGCTCCTGTTGGTGCTACACATAGTGTATGCTTTTTCTCAGATGGAGGTATTTCAGATATTGGATATAACGGGTGGGTTGTGTTGTAAAACCTAAGATCAGGAGTTTTGAACATTCTCTCCAATGAGAGTTCTGTATTGTCTACCATTGCAGATGCAATATGATCAGCGCCCATTAGTATGCCTTTCCATGCTGATACACCAAAATCAATACTTTCACAAAAGTCTAAAACATAATCAAAAGCTTCTCTTGCTTCATCTTCAGAAATATCTCTGTACTCAATATCAAATTCTTTCCATATAAGGGCTGTTTCTTTTGACCATATTTCCCAACCTTCTAGGTGCCAATCGATGAATTCCTCGTCTTCTTTCAATAAATCTAATATCCCTCTGTTACTAGGATCATTCTGTATAGATTTATGATGCGATACGACTAACTCAATAAGTACGTCCCACTCTTCTTTTGGAAATAATGGAAGGAAAAATAAAGACCCCAACTCATGCCGATATGCTTTTTCTGGTCGAATACCTTTTAAAGATTCCTGAAACCAAGGGTGGGCTTTTCCCATATCATGTAAGACAGCACCTTTTTTACAGATTTCTACATCAACATTGAGGTATTGAGCAAATTTGATAATGGAATGATATACATCTTCTGTATGTTCAAAAAGGCTTAGCTGATGCCCTTTATAGTCTTCCGACTTGGCTTTTAGTTTATTAAGTTGTTCTTTCAAAATATTCCAAGTTACCAGTCATTTTATCACCTGTATACCTGTTATATCCTACTACAATAGTGTCCCCTTTTACCAATTCAAAACCTTCGTATTGGAGATCGAACTCTTCTTCAGTTATCTCTTCTATGTGAATGGGGAAGATGATATCCTCATTACGTGCGAGAAATAAATGAGAATTAAATGCTACTTCTGCCTCTTCTTTCGTCTCGAATAACAGTGAAAGTTCTGGATTTAACATAGTGTACCTAGTGGCTATTCCTGTTTCTTTTTGATTCATTTTATTCTTCACAAAGAAACCTCTTCCTTGGACAGTCTCCTGTTGAGGGGTGAGAATATCAAACTTGATTCGATGTCTTTTGATTGCTCCGTTTGCTTCACCGAATAGCATAATTTCCATTCCCATCACCATAGATGGTGTGAGAAATTGCTGCGAGGCAATCTTATCATTTCTTACGGCATCCCAAGGTTTGATGAAACCAAAGTCTCCTTTATATTTTACTGCAAACATAATTATTTACTTATAGCTCCAAGACCAATACCTGTTGAATTTCCAATACCTACATTCCATGCAAAAGCAATGGCTTCAGGTGTACCTTTGATGTATACAGGACATATACTGCATATATTTCTTATATCTCTGTACTTTACTTCAGTGGTACTGCTTTTTTTATAATGAGGGTCAAACATAATCTGAACCTCATCATCATATCCTGCTGCCTTTAATTTTTTATTCATGAGGTCAGTCATGTATTCATCTGCTTTTTTATCACCTGCAAAAAAGTATTTATTATCCCTTTTGACCAGTACTGGAGAATCCACAAAAAAGTGTTCGATTTTTTTATCGAAAACGGGATCTGCCTCAACACTTACTTGGTCTACGGTGATGCCTGAAAACATGGTGTTGTCTTTCTTGATACCGAGAATTATCTTTTTTATAAACTCTTTATCAATAGAAGAGATAAAGAATTTCAAGCCTGATTTCTTTGCTGTACCAAAGTCACCATTGAACTTAATTCCATCAATATTTGAAATTGAGTAAGTGGAATATTTTCCATCATGTGATTGGTAATTGCCAAGCCACTTGTGAAGTGTACCTTTTAATTTAGGTTTATAATACCGAGGTATTTTTTCGGTATTAGTAGTACATGATACGTGTAGTCTCATAAATTGGTCGTTTTGATTAATGTTACTACAATTATAATGGTTAACTATCCAATATTAATGGATAGTTAAAATAAAAATTTATTTTTTTCTGTAATAAGGTGTTCTATTAATGTTGGAGGTTGAATATTTCTTACTTTTCCAGGCATGCTTAATATGAATTGACCGACACCGATATAATCGGCAATATGCCCTTTAAAAATATAGGGGAAGTCTTCGTGTTGTGTATGATTAATTGAACGAATAGCATCGGGGTAAGACTCCTTCAGAATATTGGCTGATAATCTTGTCATTTCGAATTGTATTTGAATCTCATTCTCTTTGATACAAGAAAAACCAAAGCAATCAAAAAATTTAGGTTTGTATCCGTCTTTTAAACTACATTTTTCTTTTGTAATTAGAATTGCTTTTGCTCGTGTTATCTTGAAGTCTTTGAATTTGTTACTATTTAAGTCATACGCGTGCAACCTTCGGTTATAGTCATACAAAGCTGTGGGTTCTAAATGATAATCTTTTACTTTATTACTACTTGGAGATTCGTAATCTATTAATTTGATTCTATAGCCAAAAGTGATTGCATTGGTAACCTTAAATTCTTTGTCAATAATTGAATTAACATGAGCCCAATTACTTTCTGTGAGTGATTTAATTTTTCGTTTGATATTGTCATAATGTTTTCTGTATTCATGACTTGTGGAGGAATATGCTAGTGAAAGGATAGTTTCTTGTTCTTTTTTAGTTAGTGCGTTTCCAATATCGATACTATAGTACGGTTTTAATTTATACGTAAAAGTTCTTGTGCCTAGAATTGTCGTTTTGTTAAAACACTCTGGTCCAAGTAACTCTTTTATGGTATCGAAATCGTTGTAAATCTGAGATCTTTTGATCTCATATTTATTGATAAGTTCTTTAACCGTGTATTCATATTTTGAAAGTTCTTGAATCATATTTAAGATTCGTATAATATAGCGAGTATCTCTTGTCATTAATCAAAAATAAAACATTAGAAATTCATGTTATTTAAGTAAAAGCAAATTAAAAAAATTGGTATAATATATACATAATTTATCAAGATACTTTTGGTCGTCTTTTTCATCACTAATATTGAAATATAACAGAGTATAATATTTTCTCAACCACATTTATAAAAAATTTAATAATACTTATTGTAGTATTTGTATACCTATCAGTAAAAGTAGAAGCTATATTGGTAAAGAAGTAAACTCTTGAGAATTTCTGAAGGTTTTATTGATTGTAGAACTTAAAGAAAAATCTGTTGAACTAGTACTAAAGAATAGTGAAACATCGTAAAGTAGAAAGTTAGTGAAAAATATTCCACTCAGTTTTAAATCACATAAATTCAATTATGGTTAACGACTATAAATACTATGGTTTTAAAAAACAAGTAGATAAGATCAATGTGAAGAAAAAAAACGCACTTAATTAATCTGCTCACAAAAAATCATAATCATGTTAAAGCAGTATAGAAAAATTAAGAAAGACATTAAATCAGATTACAGAAGATTTAAATTAAGTACTACCGAAAACAGAATTCAAGGATAGAATAGAAGATTAATAATCAAAAAATTAAAATAGATGATTTTATGATTAAGCATTACAAAGAGAATTATCGAATTGACATCATAGTCTATGCGTAAAATACATCAAGAACAAATTATCCTTATAACAGAATGATATAGTAACTTAACCTTGCTAAAGGCTATAAAGAAATCACTAACCAGAAACTAGGAAGTAATTTTGAATCAATTTCATGTATTATACAAAGAAAAAATTAGGCTTTAATCCTAATCTTTCCAATTATACTTAAACACTTAGTGAAAGAGTATCAAATATTATTTTAATAATGAATTAATAAAAAACACACCTTTCTATCAATTGTAAATTCATCTCAACTTTAAAAACTGTTTATTTAGTTTATAAATTTCAATATGGCACATCGGATAGGAATCATGGGAGGGACCTCAATTAAACCGGTTTATTTTTTCGTAAATTTTAAGTATTTATTCATATATCCAAAAGGATGTCACTTGTATAGAAACTCCTTCTTTATCATAGACATGAACAACCATTTCTTGGAATCCGGCCGCTCTTAATCTTGCTCTAACAACAGAATCATTTAGTACGTTCTTTCTTACGTACTCACGTACATGATCTTTATCTACGTTTGACAAACCATATACAGATGGTACAAAGAATTGTTTATAAACATTGATCTCCGTTTTATAGTAATCAACATGACCAAAGTATGAATAGTCATTGAGAAATTTTTTACAGAAAGATGTCTTGTGATAATCTTGTGCATTTGTTACTGCAAGAAATGATAAAAGCATTACGATTGATATAATTAAATTTTTCATTGTTTTGTTTATTGTTTCTTAAATATAGAACCATTCCAAATGATGTAATCTGTTTTCTCTAAAGGTCTGAAATCAACCAATACAATTTGATCACTCACATTGCGGTATCTAAGGAAGTGATTGTGGAAATCTTCAAACTGGTGTTCTCTATAAGGTGTCCATCCTTCAGGAGCAGTGAAAACACCATTATTGATTTTAATTGTCAAATTCCCTGCTGTATTTACATATACACCATTCGTTTCTTTCTGTTGTACATTGTAATCGAAGATTTGCTCAATATGGGATAACCAAACAAGTTGATCTTCAAAGTTTGGAGAATATGTTAAATCTTTCTTTTCTAACTCTGTTTTTAAATTGTTGACCTCATACATTTCATTATCTCCCGATTGAATAAGAAACTTGTTCTCATGATTTGTCATTTGATAACCTTGCTGCCAAACGACCATTGAGTCGTTTTCAATTCTCCCAACTTGAACATTGAAAAATGGATTGGTCGTTGTGGAAGATGTGTAATATCTACGTACTTCACCACCATTGATGTAATACGTGTATTCTTGGATACCTCTATATTTTGTTTTTGACGAAAAGTAAACTCCATTTTTGAAAATGCCCGTTTGAGGTGCACCTGGAAAAACTTCTTTTTTTTCTGAACAAGATACTAATGTGATTAATAGTGCGAAAATGCTTAATACTCTTTTCATCTTTAGTTTATATATCACTATGTCTTAAGTCTTTTTCATACGCAACAAGGAATTTATTTTCAAATACAGCACCTACCGAGTAACGACCCTTTGTTTTAGTGTAATTGATTATGAATCCGTAATACTCATGCTCAGTAGAACCTGAATAAACTTTTCCTTTTTCGTCATCAATTATTAATTGAAAACTCACCCCCAAATGGTTTTCAAGTGCTTGTTTTAAATCAAGTGCCTCGGAATAGGTTATGTGAGCATTATCAAAATAACCTGTGTTAGAGTCATAATTTATACCAGTGCCGATCACAATTTTGTACACTTTATTATCTACAACATTAGTTGAAAGGATCATGTCATAACCAGCAACTGTTACTTCTCCAGTTTCTTCAATACCCCACTCTCCAAGGGTTCTATTTTTGATGGTTGTTTGCGCATTAGCAACTAACGTAAAAAGCAATGTGATTAAAGTTAATACCTTTTTCATTTTAGTTTATGTTATTGTTGGGGAGATTAGTTTTCTTTTGTTGTTCTTAAATACTTAACGGCTTTAAAGGTGAAGCTGATACCAATTAGTGATGCTATTGTAAGTACACCTTCGATGTCTTCAAGGAACTCATTCCAGATGTCGTTGTAAACATGATATCCTGCGATACATGTTATAGAAATAATGAATACTGAAACGAATGTTCCGATATAATATTTAAAATTTTCCATTTTTAGTTTTTTTATAGTTGGGAGAAGGCCAAGTACAAATCTTCTCCCCGAATTAATCAATTACAACTACACAGAATTTATTTTCTTCTGATTGGTTGGTAAGTATATCTCATTGCACCTTCAAAAATTCACTTATGTTGAGGTAGTTCAATTACCTTGCTACCGAACTAGTCTCTAATTTGTTGGTTAATTACTGGGAATGTATCCAAACCGATGAGTCCTTTGGAGTTGATTATCACAACATTTGTAGCAAGATCAGTTGCATCTTCTCTTGAGATTTTGATCCACTCATATTGACCAAGTTTACCTGGAAGGTTATCTAATTCTAAGAAGTCTTCAGGAGAAGCTACACCTTGATTCTCCGAAATGAACTACTATGAATGGGTTGGTTATTGCTTTGATTATTATTTTCATAACTCTATTTAGTCTATTATTTACTTTGCTTCTTTAGTCCATTTATCGACTACTTCGATGCTATTGTTATTGTCATTTACATCAGTTATGATGATCAAATTACTATTTGACCTAGATGATATTCCTACTCTATAACTATTACCATCTACTGTAGCAGTCATGCCCTTTGGCCTATTATCGTAATGTCTTATTAGTTTAACATTAGCATCCCATGTATTTACATATGTGACATTCCACTCCATTTCCATATACTCTACAATTCTCGTAGGTTGTGGAGTCGGTTCATTTTTAGAACTACATGAAGATAATACTAAAGCTACTAAGATTGATATAACTACTGTTTTCATTTTCGTATTTGTTTTATAGTTCAGTTCTAAGTTGGAACACCCAGTGAACCTCTGCTCTTTTCTTTATACTTTTGTAATTTAAATTTCCATTTTGGAGTGTTTGTTTACTCCTTCAATTATATAAGGGAAAATCCTGATAAAAAAACCTATTGTCTGAAGAAAAAAGTTTATATGAAACTATACTGTCTTGGAAATCATTTGGTAAATACCATTTGACTGTAGATAATACAAAGAGAATAAGGTGCGTTCTAAAGCTGTTAATATTGTATTTATGTGGAAAGACTTGAAACCTCCAATGGCTTTAACTGAAATGGAGCAAACTATATTTAATGCATTAAATATGGATGAATTAAAAAAGAACTACCTTATTTCGATAACTTAGGTTATGTTAAATAGTAATATAAAATTACTTATCAATTCATCTTTTACACCTTCACAAACACCAACTCCCTAAACACTTCCATCTTCTCAGCAACCTCTACCACTTGTCTCTCAAGTACTCTAATCATCTGCCCTGTTTCAGCATTTACAATACCAATCCTTTCAGCTTGCTCTTGTTGTTCAGCCTTCTCAATAGCGAACTCCATTGGCTTTAATGGTACTGTAAAAAAGAAGAAGTCTGTCTGTGCAGCATAGGTACTCAGTGAATTTGGTATCATTCATCAGATCTGACTTAGAAACTTTGCTCTCAATTCCGGCAGTCATCAGTTCATCACCATAAGTAGGGTAATGTGGCTTAATAGTCATGATAGCATCGAATCTTCTACACTGTGGTTTTGGTTATCCAAATCAAGTTTTTTCTTCTGTTGCTATTCTTACCGTTACTTCTTTAAAAGCGTTATTCTCTGGTGGTGTTTTAATCTTGGCGATAAAAGGATAATGCCTCATACATAGTTCCTTCACTCACTCGGTTTTTAGTGTCACTGCATCATAAACTTCTTCAGCGGTAAGTGCCTGTTGATGCTCTCCTAGTGATACAGAATACCTTTCATTGAATTGAACGTCTTGATCGGTAAGTTGCTCATCTTTGATCTTGTTCCAGGTTTCTCTGATCTCTTTGGTTTGTACCTCTCCACTCAAGATCTTCTGTGCTTGATCGTTGATGATATGGCTAGGGGACATGCTTCTCTATCTTAGCAAAGGTTTCTAGTTGGTATGGTGTTGAAGTGGCCTGTTGTAAGTCGCTTGGATTCTTGGATTCGTTAATCCCAGCTAGGTTTTAGAAGCTTTGAAGATTCGCCAAATATAGGACCGCTACGTTGGTAGAGTAAGATACATGATCCACCCATGCTGAAAATTCTTAAAGTTTTCGGAGTATAATTGCTGACTTTTTACGATTAACATCAACTCTTCTTCCAAGAGCGTTTTTCTTTGGGTAATAAGTTCTGAAGCTCAGTTTCTATTGATGTCAGGGATGGTGTGGATTGTTTCATTTTTTACTCTGCTAAGTAGAGTATATATACTAAGTTTCTTTCAAGAAGCTATAATAATATAAATGACTTTAAAAGAGCTAAATAAGGTAATTATTGGCCTTATTAAAGTAATCGATAGAATAATAAAACTCGTTTATATCATCAAAAATAGATTTTCACTTAAACCTTTATAATCTAAAATTTCATGTTGAATACTACAACAGCTTTCAGAATCTTTAATGTGATTGTGTACTTATACTTATTGCTTTAAACTGGATAACGTCTTCTACTAATTCAGCAGTTCAACAAAATACCATTGCACTACATACTTTATGTCATTTGGTCGGATGGTACTTACTCTCAAGAGTTCTTGAACCAAGTTTTCAAAAAGATGCAAAGGTAGAAAAAGAGACTGAATCAGTTTAATTAAAATTCAAGACACTAAAACCAAAAAAATGTATACACAAATCACTAAATCTAGACCATTAAAAAGTGTAATGCCCTGAAATAACGATACAATTTTTCAGTGTAAAATATATTAATACAAGACTCAGTAATTGATTAATTATTGGGTCTTATTTTTTATATGTTTTTCTCTTAAGGCCTCTAGTTTTATGCATTCGAGAAGGAATTTTATATAAAAATACATATGAGTTCTGACCAAATTATATGATTTAATACAATCTTTTAAATAAGCCTCAAATATTATTACGTAGTTTACATTTTTGCTGAGATTACAATCATGACTGATGGTCCTATTTATTCTTTCCTTAATAATATTTATATAATTTTTTTCATACTCGTTATGATCTACTTTTGAGTCTCTTTTTCTAAATGATTATTTGTTCTTAGTAGTTTCTAATTCCATTTTTAGTTCTAATAATACTTGTTCTGGTGTTTTCTTTTTCATGGTATTCACTTTATGGTCCCAATCAAAATCACCATATTTTTGCAATCAGGACTTCATTATACTGTTATCCTGAATTCCATTTTTTTGTTGAGCTGCTTTTAGACTAAGTGGGCCATTTTCATCTTTAAAGATTAATTGAAGTTTTAAAGATTGTGAGTAATTTTTCTATGTGCGTTTAATGTTCTGATGATTTTAATTTTCTTCTATGATAGCGAATATTTTAATGCATCGTCATTATAGGATTAGACATGATATAAAAAAAGGGTCCATTAGGCTTCTTTTTTAATTCTAAAAATTTTATACAAAATCATAAAAATATTGTACAATATTAAACTAAATGATGCCATATATTTGTATCATCAAAAAATAATAATCTAATAAAATAATTACTATGAAACCTATACTATTATTTATAACATTGCTGATTTTATTCATTTTACCTAATGTAAAAGCCCAAAATACAACATCAATGCAAGAAGAATCTATTAAAGCTTTAGACCCTGTTGCCAACATATATAAATTGATGATTCAAAACAACATGAACATTGGTGAAAATGCAGGCAACACACTATGGATCAATCCTGCCGTACCTATCGATATCTCCGATGACATAAAAATGATCAATAGATTTACAATACCTATTTCTACTAGATATAATGCTAAATCAAATATTAGTGAAACAAATATTGGAAATATCAATTATCAAGCATTTTTAACCAACAGTAAACCAATTGGTAATTCTTTGGTAGTAGGTATTGGTCCATCAGCAAATTTATATACTAGTAATTTTAATGAAACTGCTATGCATGGTGATGATTTCTGGGGATTAGGACTTGCAACAGCAGTAGCATATAAAAAGAAAGGATTTTATGCTATGTTAAACTATACACATACTTGGAGTGTAGCAGGTAATGATATACAGGCATCTCAACTATATTATATTTTGAGTTACTCTTTTCCAAGTGGATTCTCTATCAGTTCTCAGCCAACAATAAACTATAACTCAGGAATTGAAGGTGATACTAAATGGGTGGTTCCTGTAGGTCTTGGAGTAGGTCAAATGTTTAAATTAGGTAATGGTAGAATGATGAGACTTTCTACTGCTGGTTACTACAATGCCGTTAGACCAGAATCTATGGCAAAATCTGAGTGGATGTTCCAGTTCAATGTTATGTTTATGCTAAATGGAAAGAAAAAGAAATAAGAAAAAACACAAAGAATAAATTATCCTTCCCTACAGATGATGCAGAAAAAAATCAGTTTTCTTAGCCTTGTTAGAAGCTACAAAGGAATAGACTATGCCGATCAGAAAGTGGGGAGTAATTTTGAATCAATTTCAAGTATTATAGTACTTACACACTTAATGAAAGAGTTCAATTCGATAGATTAAAGTTTAACCAGTTAAAGGATAGTCATCACTTCCCTATGTTTAGTAAATACTCCTTCTTGGAAGAGAAAGAAGGAATAGTATCTAAATTTATAAATTTCAAGGTTTGGAGGAGTTGATGATAAACTTTCCGTTACTTCTTTCTCACGCACCCAACCTTACTTCACTTTATTTCATTCATCATTCTTTCTTAGGTAGGAGTAGCTACTTTATTTGTTGTGATGATGACTTGGAGTAGGGTGAAGTTAACTAAATAGTGGTTCAAAGTCGCAAACTATAATGTTCCCTAAATAACATTACCCCTTATTAGTTCGTCATTATCTTTCACTCCGCTCATTCAAACCAAAATCAAACTTCTTACTAAGCATCTTGACTTACATTCTTTTAGACTGCTACCAATCCATAATTTGTTACCCATTTCGTTAAAGCAACCCTCATCAAAGGGAGATAACGGTTGGAAATATAATTGATTATTTAAGTTTTTTACCACCCATTATTTTCTTTTTCTAACCCCGCCCAACAGATAGACTCACGCTCAGAACAGAACTTGAAAAAATTCTAAGATCAGAAAATGTAGCATTCCAATTTTATGTGATCTGCTCTAAGATCGCTTGTAGGAATAAGAAATGTATGTATAAGGTTTTATACTGTTATTATTTCTTCATCAATTTCAGGAATCTTCTGACTACCAAATTAGAAGATCAAAAAATATATGATAGACTAACCCTATTCTATAAACTTTCATATTAACTAATTGATGAGGTAGGGAAATAACAAGCTTCTTCTAAATATAAATTGTGGTATGCTACTCCCAAATCACAAATCAACTTCACAATCATCATGTTATATCCCTTTCCTCTCTAATTTTCATGGAAATATTCCCATTTCAATGATGTGATTTTATCACATCAATCCATCTTATCATTGTAGTGAAATGAGGTGATTAACATTTTCAAAATACAGATATACAGCAAGTTATATGTTTAATTGAATGATGATGTCTTTTTGATGATATATAAAATTACACTTTCATAATGAATCCCCTCCATATTTGTAATCACAAAACAATCGTAAAACTGAACTCTATTTTTCACTAAGCAAATCATCTGAATTGGTGAAATCAACTTACTCTCTTATCTGTATGAAATTTATTAATAAGACAATATTATTACTTTTAGGCTGTTCCATTTTATTATCGTGTGAACAGAAGAAAAAAAACTTCGATTGGGAAAGTTATAGCCAAGATCCATTGATTGAAGAGAAGGTGGACTCAGTGTTATCTTTGATGACTTTGGAGGAGAAGATAGGACAAATGACACAGTTCTCTGGACATGGAACACTAACTGGACCGCAGATCAATGACGACTTTAAAGAGTACTTGGAGAAGGGACAAGTAGGAAGTATGTTCAATGTTTTTGGAGCGGAAGGGTTACGTAAACTACAGGAGCAGGCAATGAAGCATTCTCGTCTTCAAATTCCAATTTTATTTGCAGCAGATGTAGTGCATGGATATAAGACAACTTTTCCAATGCCATTGGCAGAGTCTTGTAGCTGGGATTTAGACTTGATGGAGAAAAGTGCTAGAATTGCTGCTATTGAAGCGACTTCGGCAGGGATCAGCTGGACGTTTGCCCCCATGATTGATATTGCTAGAGACCCGCGTTGGGGAAGAGTGATGGAAGGTGCCGGTGAAGATGTTTTCTTAGGAAAAGAAATCGCAAAAGCAAGAGTCAATGGTTTTCAAGGTATCAAAAGTTATGAGGACTTTAGTGAAATGCATACCATGTTGGCTTGTGCGAAGCATTTTATTGGGTATGGTGCAGCAGAAGCAGGAAGAGATTATAATGCGGTAGATGTTTCTGATAGAGTATTAAGAGAAACGTATTTACCTCCTTTTAAAACATCAGTTGAGAATAAGGTAGCCACATTTATGACCTCTTTTAATACAGTCAGCGGAGTACCTGCCACTGGTAACAAATACTTGTTCAAAGATATTTTGAGAGGCGAATGGGATTTTAAAGGTATGGTAGTAACGGACTATACGGCCATCAATGAAATGATTCCTCACGGTTATGCTAAAGACCTCAAACAAGCGGCAGAGAAAGCTTTAAATGCTGTGATTGATATGGACATGAATGGAGCTGCTTATATTCAAAACCTTAAAAAATTAGTGGATGAAGGTGCTGTATCGGAAGGTCAAATTGATGTTGCGGTTGCTAGAATTTTAGAATTGAAATTCTTATTAGGATTGTTTGAAGATCCTTATAGATATATGAATACCAAGCGTGAAGCGGAAAACACGATGAAAGAAGAGTTCTTGGTAGAAGCATTGAAAGGAGCGGAACGTTCTATCGTATTATTGAAAAATGAGAAAGAGCTATTACCGTTAGCTGAAAATACAAATAAACGTGTTGGTTTGATCGGTCCAATGATCAAAGATAGAAAAAGCCTAAATGGAGAATGGGCAATTCAAGGTGACCGTTCTAAAAGTGTGACTGTTTATGAGGGCGTCACTAACCTTTTTTCAAATGCTAAATTTAGCTATGCTAAAGGTGCTGATTTGATGGGAGGAAGTGACGCCAAAGAAATTCAGAAGGCTGTGAGAGTAGCCAAAAACAGTGATATTGTTTTCTTGGCTTTGGGCGAAGATTTCAATTGGTCTGGTGAAGCGGCAAGCAGAACGGATATTCGTATTCCAAAAGCCCAACGAGAGCTAATGCACGCGATAAAGAAAACGGGAAAACCTATTGTTTTGATCTTATTGAATGGAAGGCCATTGGATTTATCATGGGAAGATCAAAATGTGGACGCGATTGTTGAAGCGTGGTACTTGGGGATTAAAACTGGTGATGCTATTGCGAATGTATTGGCAGGAAAGTACAATCCCTCAGCAAAATTGACCATGACGTTCCCAAGAAATGTAGGACAAGTGCCTATCTACTATAATGCTTTAAATACGGGTAGGCCATTCGACCAAAACAACCCTCAGGATTATAAATCATTCTATTTAGATGTAGAAAACTCTCCTCTCTATCCATTTGGTTACGGATTAAGTTATACTTCATTTGAGTATGTTGATATGCAATTATCAACTGATGAATTAAAGGAAGGAGGTACAATTCAGGCATCTATTACAGTGAAAAATACTGGCAAATATGATGGAGAAGAAGTAGTTCAGCTTTATACTCAAGATATCTTTGCATCTGTTGCTCAACCAGTAAAACAACTGAAAGGCTTTCAAAAAATTAAACTCAAGAAAGGAGAATCGAAAAAAGTAACATTCGATATCACTCCTGATATGCTATCAATTCTTGATATCAACAAAAACATAGTAACTGAAGAAGGGAAGTTCAAAGTTTGGATTGCTCCTAACTCTTCAAATGTTCAGAATGAAGCTATTTTTTCATTCAAACACTAAATC
The DNA here is from genome assembly GCF_012641475.1 of Flammeovirga agarivorans. NCBI lineage: Bacteria > Pseudomonadati > Bacteroidota > Cytophagia > Cytophagales > Flammeovirgaceae > Flammeovirga > Flammeovirga agarivorans. Next base: position 142,367 of record NZ_JABAIL010000009.1, read on the forward strand.
TTACTTTCTAAGTTAAAATGTAACAATAAATAGTATTAAAAAAGAGAGAATTGTACATTGGAAATCCGACCAAATCAATATTTAATCGTGATGAATAAACTACGCTCTCTGGAACAAAGATGTAAAACTGAAGGATATCTTGGTAAAGGATTATCAAAACGAAATATCATTGCTAATAAGTGCTCACCGGTCCACTTATCGATTAATACTTATTTTGTTGACTTCTATATTTAGTTGGCAAATAGGTACAAATGAAAATGGTCTATTACGTCAATATTTTCCCAAGAATTTAATCTATTAATACAATTACAGGGGAACTGTCGAATATAAAATTAATAATAGACCAAGGAAAGTTTTAAATCATCATATCAGCATATTGATTCAATTTTCTCTCTCGAAAATATGCTATAAAAGTGTTGCATGTAAAGTTAGAACTCAAGAATGAAGTTACTGCAATAACTATTATTATCTTAATAAAATGACTATGAAAAAGTTATTACTAACACTATTTTTTAGTATTTCTTGTATATCTCTGTACGCCCAAAATACACTTTCTGGAAAGGTGAAAAATAGTACAGGAGATGGCGTAATCGGAGCTACAATCCAAATTATTGGAACTCAAAAAGGGTCAATTACTGACTTCGAAGGAAATTTTAAAATCGATGGAATTCAACTCAACGATTCCATTCAAGTCTCCTCTATTGGTTATGTAACGGAGACAAGAGTAATCTCTAGTTTTTCACCTATTCAAGTGTTCTTGAATGAAGACATGGAACAACTTGAAGAAGTGGTGGTTATCGGTTATGGTGTCATGAAAAAGAGTGATCTAACAGGTGCCGTATCGAGTGTGAAGAGTGAAGATGTGGAGAAAATTCCAGCTTCAAACCCTTTACAATCTTTACAAGGTAAAATATCAGGTGTTCAGATTACTTCAGGTAACACACCAGGTAGTTCACCGAAGGTACAGATCAGGGGGGTCGGCACCACAGGTAATTCGAGCCCGCTGTATGTTGTGGATGGAATGCTTTTGGATGATATCAACTTCTTGAGTTCTAATGATATCGAATCAATGGAAGTCTTGAAAGATGCCTCAGCAACGGCAATTTATGGCTCAAGAGGTGCCAATGGTGTGGTCATTATCTCAACAAAACAAGGTTCGAAAGGAAAGGCAAAAGTGACTTTGGGCTCTTATGTAGGTATGCAACAAGTAGCGGCGCGACCCAATATGGTAAATGCACAAAAGTATGCTATGCTTCAAAACGAGATCATGAACAACCAAGGTTCAGACTTGATTTACACACAAGAACAAATCAGGAACATGGACAACGGTACAAATTGGATTGATGAAGCAACACGAAACGCACCAATCCAAAATTACCAAGTGGGTGTTTCAGGTGGATCATATAACATGATGTACAATATCACGGCAGGGTATTTCAATCAGTTAGGTGTTGTAGAAGGATCAGGTTACGACCGTTTCAACTTAAGAATCAACAATACGTACAAATTAGCGAAGAAAGTAAAAGTAGGTCATAATATCGCTTACTCTACTTACAACAGTACGAATGAAGGTGTGGATTTAGGAGATGCCTATAAAGCAGACCCAACAATGCCGGTCTACGATCAGAATGGTTACTTTGGTACTTCTAATAATAATGATATTGGTAACCCTATCGCTTCTTCTTATTACAAAAACGACTTCAGTAGTGGAGACCGTTTGGTAGGTAACTTCTTTTTGGACTATAAAATCACTAAAGGCTTAATTTTCAAAACAAGCTTAGGTGTAGATCGAGCGACAAACAAAGGAACGAGATATACTCCTGTATTCTTCGTAAGTGGTAAGCAATTCAATGATGTAAGTAGATTGTCGCAAGAAGAAAACGTATTCAATGCACTACTCTGGGAAAACACGATGAGCTTTATGAAGCAGATCGGTAAGCATAGCATCAATGCTGTAGCAGGTATTACCACTCAAAATAATACAATGCAAAAGTGGGAAGGTTCAGAAAATGGAGTACCTAATAACAGCAATATGTGGTACTTGGGTACTGGATTGGTAGACAGTAGAAATATTATTCAAGAAGGGGCCTCAAACTCCTATTTGTCTTTCCTTGGTAGAGTGAATTATACATTCGATAATAAGTACCTTGCAACAGCCTCATTTAGAGCGGATGGTTCTTCTCGTTTCGGAAAAGACAATAAGTTTGGTGTCTTCCCATCATTGGCTTTAGGTTGGAGAATTTCGGAAGAAAACTTCTTGAAATCTAGTGATTTGATCAACAACATGAAACTAAGAGCGAGTTGGGGTAGAATTGGTAATGACAAGATTGGGGATTACAGTAAGTATTCATTAATCAATAATAACTTAAATCCCGTTTTTGGTTCTGATCAAACATTCCAACCGGGTGGTACTGTAATTAATATGGCCAATGCTAACCTTCGTTGGGAAACTGTAGAACAATTAGATATTGGTATAGAAGTAGGTTTCTGGGGCGATAAATTAACGATAGATGCAGATTACTATCACAAAATGACAAAAGACATGTTGGTTTATATTACTCCTCCTGGTTTAGTAGGATCAAAAGGTGCTGTGCCTTCTAATATTGGTGAAATCTTGAATAAAGGTATTGATTTAAGTATCCAATGGAATCATAAAATCGGAAAAGTACAATATAATATCGGAGCCAATGTATCTACAATTCACAATGAGGTAATCGCATTAGACCCTAACAACCCTTTTATCTATGGAGGTGATTTAGGTAATGGTCAGCAAGTTTCTTTGACTACACCAGGTCAAGCAATTGGTTCATTCTATGGCTATAAAACAAATGGTGTATTCCAAAATCAAGAACAGATTGATAACATGCCATCATTGCCAGGAGCACAGCCAGGTGATATTATATATCAGGATATCAACGGTGATGGTGTGATTGACGAGAATGATAAAACGTTTATCGGAAGTCCAATACCAAGCTTAATTTATGGTATTAACTTAGGGATTGCTTATAAAAACTTTGACTTGTCAGCCTTATTCCAAGGACAATCAGGCAATCAAATCTACAATGCAAAAAAAGCAGTACGTTGGGGTACGACTAACTTCGAAGAGTCTTTCCTAGAAAGATGGACAGGAGAAGGCACAAGCAACAGCGAGCCAAGAGTAACCAATGGAGGTGTAAACTATGAAGTATCAGATCGCTTTATTGAAGACGGGTCTTACCTTAAACTAGCAAATATCACTTTAGGGTATACTTTGCCAGAGCATGTGACCAATAAAATATTCATTGAAAAATGTAGAATTTTTGCAGCCGCATCCAATATTTATTTATACCAACCTTATCAGTCGTATAGTTCAGAAATCATTTCAAATTCACCACTTAATGCAGGAATTGATTTCAATACTTATCCATTGACTGCTACTTACACATTAGGTATTAACGTGAACTTCTAATTGTACTGAAATGAAAAAATTATTCTTATATACCATTACACTTTTACTTTTAGGTTCTTGTTCAAACCTATTAGAAAAAACACCTCAAGGACAGGAAACATCTGCGGATTATTTTAAAACTCAAGATGGAGCCTTAAAAGCTACAAATGCGATTTACGAAAGTTTGAGAGGTTGGAATACAACTGCTTGGGGCCCAATAGGGTTAGTAGATATTGCTTCTGATGATGCCGATAAAGGATCAACATCAACGGACAGTTATGATATGATTGAATTGAATAATGCTTCATATTTACCCAACAACGGTACCATCCAAGGGTATTACAATGAGCATTATCAAGCAATCAATCGTACTAACCAAGTAATTATTAATGTTCCTGAGGGTGAGTTTGATGAAAACTTGAAAGCAAGATATATTGCTGAAGCGAAATGTCTTAGAGCATTTTTCTACTTCAACTTAGTAAGAGCGTATGGAGGTATGCCTATTGTGGATCGTTTATTAAACCCAGAAGAGTACAAAGTATCACGTTCGACAAAAGAGGAAACATATGCTTTTATCATCAAGGATTTGGAAGAAGCAGTGGAAATTCTGCCCACAAAATCACAATATGATTTATCTGAACTTGGTCGTGTGACTAAAGGTACAGCACAAGCATTATTGGCAAAAGTATACCTTTTCCAAGCATCATTTTCAGGTTCAAATGAAGATTACCAAAAGTCATTGAACGCGGCGGAAGCTTTAATTCAGTCAGGAGAGTATAGCTTGTACCCGAACTTTGCTGAGATCTTTAGATTGGAAGGTGAAAACTGCTCTGAGTCTATTTTTGAGGTGCAAACGCATGATTTCCAACAAGGTGGAGGGAGTAGTCAATTCACTGAAATTCAGGGTATCCGTTCGAATGTATTGAATAAGGGTTGGGGTTTTAATATTCCATCAAAATCACTTAGAGATGCATTTGAAGCCAATGATCCTCGTTATGATGCCACAATCATCACAGCAGGTCAAACATTGTATGACGGTGAAGTAATGCCAAGACCAGAAGATGGAATATTCGGAGATAATTCAGACCCCATTAACGAATTCTATAGTTATAAGGTTTATTCTCCTTCACATAATGGAGGGAATAACAATAGCCCAATGAACATTAGATTGTTGAGATATTCAGATATAATCCTTGTAGCGGCAGAAGCATCTAATGCCTTAGGTAATTCGTCAAAGGCCTTAGGTTACTTGAACAGTGTTAGAGCTAGAGCCCGTACAGGTTTAAATGTTTTACCGGATGTAACAGTGTCTGATCAAGTACAATTAAGAGAAGCTATTTGGAATGAAAGACGTGTCGAATTAGCCATGGAACAGCATAGGTATTTTGACTTGATGAGGATGGATGATGTGTCTCCAGGTTACGCCAAAAGCAAGTTAGTTGAGAATGGTGATAACGTTTTTGATGTTGCTAAAAATAAGGTCTATCCCATTCCACAAGCTGAAATTAATGCTGTAGGAAGCGACATTTTGAAGCAAAATCCGAATTACTAATAAAGATATTTAAACTAGCGTACACCATTGTTAAAAAGATGGGTAGACAATTATAACACCTCAGTTTAATATGGAAACTGAATGGTTTCCCATGATACAAAGCATGGTGTACGCTCCAAAAAAGAAATATTATGAAACAGCACTTCTTATTTTTATTGATCATAGCCTTTGCTACTAGTTGTGGATTAAATCCAGATCAAGTAAAAACCCTTACTTCACCTCCAACAGATGATGCAAGAGATACAATTAATGTGGAGTCAGAACCTATTTTACCTCCAACAGATGAAGTTGAAGATACAACTGATGTGGAGCCTGAACCTATTGAAGGTATTCAATTAGTTTCCCCTTCTAATGCACAAGCACATCTAACGTTTGACAAAGAAGTACAGCTAACTTGGACTGCAGAGAAAATAGACCTGACTTATGAAATATTCTTATGGAAATCTTCTGAAGAAATGCCCGAAGAACCTTTAGTGAGTGGTCTTCAAGATGCTTTCTTTGTGATCACTGATTTAGAAGAAAACACAGAATACAGCTGGTTGGTGAAAGGAAATGATGAAGCCAATTATCTTATTTCAAATCCATCAGTATTTATCACTTCTAACGTTTCATTAAAATCCGTTTTTGAAAGAAAAGTGATGGGCTTATCCTTTAATAACTCTGTGGAGGAAGATGACAATTTGTATGAAGTAGAAGACCACAATACAAGTTTTACAAACGATAGATTTGGAAATACAAACAGTGCTTTCAATGGCTCAGATGCAATAGAAACAGGGACGGCAGCGATTATTTCCTATCATGAAAACCTCAATCCAGGTAATATGACGGTTTCAGTTTGGGTACGCCCAACAGATTTATCGAATGTAGGATGGATTTACTCTATGCAACGTTGGGAAGGATTCAGTATGAAAAGAGAGAGTGATGGCCGTATCAAAAACATGTACTTCCATGAAACTTCAAATTGGGGTGCGGTTGATTTCTTTACAGATGAAATTGAATTTGAACAATGGACCAACATCACAATAACCGTAGATGGCTTAGTGAGAAAGGTATACTATAACGGTGAAAAAGTAGATGAGATTGAAGCGTTAGGTCCTGTTCATTTTAATGCAGGAGTTGGCTCAAACCTCATTATCGGTGCTCAAGTAGAGAACGATAACACCAATTTACAAGAGTCGTTTAATGGAGGAATTGATGACTTCAGAATCTTCAAAGAAGCCATGACAGACGAAGAAGTAAAGACATTCTATAATTACGAATCAAACTATAATCCTTATTTATAATGCAGTATACTAACTTTAAAACCATTCTAACATTATTATTATTTTCATTGATGTGTTGTTCAGAAACTGTAAAAATTTCTCCTGAATTACCAATCTATGATGATGAAGAGGAAAAAGTATCATTAACCGATGAAGAGTTAATGGATAAAGTGCAGGAAACAACCTTTAAATATTTCTGGGATTATGGACATCCTGTATCTGCTTTATCAAGAGAGAGAAGTAATGGTGATGATGAAATCGTAACAACTGGAGGAACAGGTTTTGGTATTATGGCTATAATTGTGGGGGTTGAAAGAGGTTATATTACAAAAGCAGAAGCCGCTCAACGCTTAGTGAAGATGTATGAGTTTTTGGAAAATGCAGATCGATTCCACGGAGCATTTCCACACTGGTACCATGGTTCAACAGGTAAAGTAAAGCCTTTCTCTCAAAAAGATGATGGAGGTGATTTGGTAGAAACTGCCTTCTTAATTGAGGGAATTATCACTTCAAGAAACTATTTTGATGGTGATAATGAAACAGAAATAAAACTACGAACATTAGCCACAGCACTCTGGGAAGGGGTAGATTGGGAGTGGTATAGAAACGGAACAGATAAATTGTATTGGCACTGGTCTCCACAATATGATTTCCAAATGAATATGCCTCTTTATGGGTTTGAGGAAACCCAAATCACACATCTTTTAGCAGTCGCTTCTCCAACGTATCCAGTTCCTGCATCTACGTATGAAACATGTTTTAAAAATGGAGAGCACAGATACGAACAAAGTCTTACGGTAGATACAGCAAAACCACTATTTTGGGTACATTATTCATACATTGGTTTAGAACCTCATTTCACAGATGGAACGACAAGTAAAAGTTACTTTGAATTATTTAAAGAACGTACCTTAGAAAACCGCCGTTGGTGTATTGAACAGCAAGTGAAGTTCCCTTATTACGGAGAAAACGCATGGGGCTTAACGGCTAGTGATGATCCATTTGAAGGATATATGGCACATGAACCATCACAAAATTTAGACAATGGTACTATTACACCTACTGCCGCTCTATCTTCGATTGTTTATACACCAGAAGAATCGTTGGCCGCAATGCGTTATTTCTACGAGGAACAACCTAAATTATGGGGAGAATATGGATTCAAAGATGCTTATAATCTTTCGCAAGGTGATTGGTATGCAGAATCTTACTTAGCTATTGATCAAGGTCCTATCATCACTATGATTGAAAATTATCGATCAGGTGTCCTTTGGAAGTATTTTATGATGGATAAAGATATACAAAGAGGAATTGAAACCTTAAACTGGTCCTTCACTTCGGTGAATTAGACATGAAAGAAAGTGGTTTTTATGGTGTACTTGAGATACAATAGTTTACATCTCACGTACACCATGAACTACTTTTCCTACCAAAAGATGCTTCTAAAAAATGCCGTCTAAAGCATTAAGTGTAAAAGTTGTATGATATAAAGTGTTTTTTCATAAGTGTGTATTACATAAGGTGACATAAGGTGGATTTGATATTAAAAAAATCTTAACTTCACTGTACTTTTTTATGAATGATGCTACTAAGATTTAAAATACTTCTCACCTTTTTTTTACTTCTATCTCAATTTGGTTTTACACAAGAAACCATAGAGTTATTTACATCAACAAAAATCACCAATTATAGCAAATCAGATTATAATGCTGAAAGCCAAAATTGGAATATCACACAATCTGATGATGGTCTGATTTATACTGCCAATACTTTAGGTTTATTAGAATTTGATGGTGAAAGTTGGAATCTTTTTCCCACTAGTGAACCATTAAGGTGTTTATTGATTCACGAAGATAAAATCTTTGCAGGAGGGATGAATACTATAGGTGTATTTGAAAAGAAAAATGGAGTTTTCAAATTCAAGTCATTGATGCCTGAAAAATCTTTTCATGATGAAATATGGAAAGCCATTCAGATCGGTAACAAGATTGTTTTTCAATCCTTTAATACATTCTATATCTACGACCTCGACACAAAAGATCTTACCCGTAAAAGTCTTACCGAAGGTAATATTTCCTTTGCTTTCAAGTCAAAAACAGAAACTACGTTCTATTATCAGGTACTTTATAATCATATTAATATTACAAAGGATTTGATAGAAGTGGATAATATAACTCATCCAGCACTTAACCATTGGATGGTGAAATTTATTCATGAAGTAGAGAAAGGACTATTGATTGGAACGTATAAAAATGGTTTATTTCTATGGGATGGTAAAGACTTTATCCCTTACGAAAATAAGATTTCAATCTTTCTAAGAGAAGCAAGATTAAACGTTGCTCTACCTATTGATGATAAAGGCGGTTTTGCTTTCGGAACATTGGATAAGGGGATTATTATTGGAAATATCAATACAGGAGTGATAGATTATTATATCAATTCCAAGAATGGGTTACCTAGCAACAGAGTTCATGCATTGCATTATTACGATGGATTACTTTGGGTGGGTAGTGAAGAAGGTGTTACCAATGTAAACTTAAAATATCCGGTCCGTTTTATTAATGATCCCTTAGCGGAAATAGGGCCGGTTTATGATGTGGTAATTCATAAAGGAACATTATACATAGGCACAAACCAAGGACTTTATTTTAGCTCAGACTCTATTAATGCTCCCATTCTTAAACTACAACTTTTTCCTTATTCAAAAGGGCAAGTTTGGAACTTGTTTGTTGCAGATAATCAATTGTTTTGTGGACATAATGAAGGGATTTTTGAAGTGGGAGAGACCTTCAAAAAAGTATATAATACTGGAGGAGGTTATACCTTCTTGAAAAGTCGATTACATCAAGATATTATGTTTCAAACCTCGTATTATGGTTTGAATATCTGGAAAAAGAGACATGATCAGTGGGAATACAGTCATACCATAAAAAAGATCAATTCATTGACCAGAGATATTATTGAACTCAATGATGGTACGCTCTTACTGACAGATTCTTGGAAAAATATCTATAAAATAAAACTATCAAAAGACCTGAGTTCGCTCAAATTTATTGAAAACCTTTCTACACAAAAATCATTGGCTAATAGTTATAAGTACAGGCTTTTTGATTTAGGAGATAACAAACTCTTAACCACTAATGACACCATTGTCACTTTTAAAAATAACTTACCTGCCAATATAGATTTAAAAGGCTTGACTTTCATTTCTCATCCTATTGATGATGTTTCCGTAATGAAAATAGAAGGACAATTGATGCTTTATGATGCCAAAGAAGAACATTTTATTCATGTACGAAAATCAATTGCAGAACTAGGTAATAATCAAATCTACAATTACGAAAATATCATTAATATCAAGGATAATTTCTTGATCACTTTTACCCAAGGGGCAGGTTTATTCTCAACGCCAGCCATCGAAAACTATAATTTTAAACAGTATCAACCTGACATTAGAAAAGTCACCTTTTGGTACCATAGAAATCAAGAACAACTCAGTAATATTGTAGATAAAATACCTTTTGATTACAACTCAGTTGAATTCCAATTTAGCTCCAAGAATTACTATGAAAAATCGAATTATGCTGTTCGTCTGATAGGCTATGACAGTAATTGGGTGGAGATAGGAGAAAGGAACGAAATCGCTTACCAAAACCTTCCTTATGGTAAGTTCACCTTTGAAGTAAAAGACACTGCTTCTAATAAAATCTCCCATTATAAGTTCGAAATAGATAGACCATTCTATTTTTCCAACTTAATGCTAACAGTATATGTTTTAGCATTTTTATTATCTGTATGGAGTCTCCATAAGTATTATCGTTTAATGTTGAGAAAAGAAAAAATGGCTCTTCTTTTGAAAAAGAGAGAAGATCTTAACTCTCAAAGAGATCTCAACGAAAAAAGAATTGCTATCCTTCAAGCCAATGAACTTCAAAAAGAACTGAAAGATAAGAACGAAAGTTTATCAGAGTTGCTCGTTCAAAGCTCTAAAAACAAAGACGTTATCCAACAACTAAAGCATCAAGTAGATAACGCCAAGCATTTTGACTCGGTCAATAAGAGTCAAGTAATTCGCAAACTTGATCATATCCTTACCACTGAGTTTGATGATAAAAAAGACTGGCTTACTTTCGAGTCCACTTTTAGAAAAATGCATCAAAACTTCTTTTCTGACTTAAAAAATACGCACCCTGCACTTACGAAGGAAGATCTGAAATTATGTGCCTATATCAGAATCAATCTTTCAACAAAAGAACTTGCACCTATTTTTAATATTACCCCAAAAAGTGTTGATTTGAAGAGGTATAGGTTAAGAAAGAAAATGAACTTAGAAAAAGGGACGAATTTGTATGATTATATAAATCAGTTTTAACAAGTACTCTATCGAAATTAATCTAACTACAAATGAAAAAAATGTATTTATAGTTTTAGTTATTACGCAAATTTTGACTTTTAAAACAAGAGGTTGATACTTTATTATTATAATAGTATTACAATAAATAATCATCATTTACATATTCTTTTCACTTCACTTTTTAATACAGGAAGTAATTCTATTTCAAACCAGTCGTTCTTCTTAAGCCATATATTATTTCTGGGAGAGGGGTGTGGCATAACGAAATACTGTGGATAGTAACTTTTCCAATTTCTGACAGTTGATGTCAAGGTATCTTGTCTTCGCTCAGCTAAGAAATACTTTTGGGCATATTGGCCAATTAAAAGTGTCAGTTCAATATTTTGTAATTCTTTCATGATCTTCCCCATCCATTGTTTAGCACAAATAGGTCGTGGGGGCAGATCACCGGATTTTCCTTTTCCGGGAAAACAAAAATCCATTGGAACAATTGCCACTTTCTCTTTATCGTAAAAATCCTCATCAGAAATTTCCATCCATTCTCTAAGTCTTCTTCCACTTGCATCATTCCATGGAATACCCGATTCTATGGCTTTAATTCCAGGAGCTTGTCCAATAATTAATATCTTAGACTTTGATGAAAAATTTAATAGAGGTTTAGCATCTGGAGGGGAACAACCTTTACATATATCTGAGTTAATGATCTCTTCTAATAAAAGTTGGGCAGAGTCCATATTATTTTTCAATTGGTTAAAGAGGTTCTTGCTTGTTTTGCGTCTTGTATATCGAAAAAATTGTACTTAAAATTAGGAGGATCATAGAAAGGATACCTAGGAAGCTACCCATATTATTTTTCCAACTTAAATTGGAGTAATCGACAACAGTAAGTTGTCCGATGATAACCGTAATGGCTAGTATTATTGTGACAATTCTTCCTTTTTTCATTCTTAGTTTTAGGTTAAAGTGAAAACGCTATACAGGTATAATGTATAGCGTATTGATAAATAATATTATCCTTGATTGGGGATATAGAAGAATTCCTCTCGGACAATCTTTCCATTTTTTACTTCATATAATGCGATTTCGCTACTTTGAGAGCGTTGACCCGTAGGCTTAAATGTAGCATCCATCATTACTGAACAAGAGAAGTAATCATCGGCAACTACAGGATCAGATATTTCATAACTGTGAGGTTCCATCATCTCCATAAATTGTTTTCCTTTTGCTGCGAGGCCTTCTTTTCCTCTTACTTCTTTTACGGGAGCACCATCGGGTTCGATACTTACACAGTCATCAGCAAATAGCTCAGCATGAGCCGTTTCGAAGTCGCCTTTTCTACAAAGTTCTACCAAGCGGTTAGCAATTTCTTGAATAGTCATAAGTTAAGTTTTGGATGTTATCAATATGTTTTGAATATAACCTTTTTAACCTATTTCTTCAATATATTTGAGTGGATAAATAATGAATTTATTCACTTAATTTTTCTTCAAAATATTGAATTACTTCCTCGCGACTATTTTTTACTTTTTGAATAAACTCTGCTGTAACATTTAACTCATTATTGTAGTCAAAAGACCAAACCATCATATCTAATAGAACGGGCAGCAGGCTTTTTCCTTTTTCCGTTAGAAAATATTCTTTCTGGGTTTTCTTCAGTGCATAAACTTCAGAGCGGATCACACCATTTTGTTCCAACTTCTTTAATCGATCAGAAAGAATATTGGTAGCGATTTTCTCACCTGAATTTTGAAAGTCTTTATAGAATCTTTTTTGATCAAAAATCATATCTCTAATGATCAATAAAGTCCATTTATCACCAAAAAAATCTAACGCAAAACTTATAGGACATTCAGACCTCATATATTGTTCTATTTTGAAATGAATTAATGCTTGCAATCTAAAAGCTTTGTAAGAAGTATCCTACTTTAAAAATAAGTATTGGCATTTCTGAACTTTCCTCCAATCATCCAAAAGAGAAAACGGAGGAACCCGTTGATGGGCTGAACAGCATCCCAATGTTCTACAATTTTCCCATTTTGAACTTTCCACACATCAATGATATTTAACCCTTTTTTGGGGTTTCCTCTATGTTTTTTGTTGTTGGTAGCATGAGAATGAACCGTAACATGATCACCATCTACATAGATATGCTTAACGTCGTATTGATAATCTGGATATTGCTTAGCAAAATCTGAGACAACATCCAATACACCGTCTAGTCCATCTGTCATACTTTGGTTGTGTTGTTTATACGGGTTACCCCCATAGGTTTTTCTGACATAGTCAAAGTCATGGTTATTCATGATGTTCTGAATAAAGTCAACGACAATAGTAGCATTTTCAAGTTCTACGTTGGACCAATGCTCTTTTTTTAAGTGATCTAAGTTGATTTGAAGAGTTTCCATAAGTTATAAATTTTAGAGTAATTTCATACACTTGCAAAATGCAAGTAAACAAATGTATTGAATAATACTTGTAAAATGCAAGTGAAATGGGTTTTTATTTTCATTTAACTATAAATTCGATAGGAATTACACCACGATTTGTCTTAAGATGCATTTATATCATCAATAAGCAGAATTTAAAAAACTGTTATAGGATTTTGATAGTCAGTAGATCATCCTCAACGTTTTCTCTGATATCAATAGAAAAACAGACTATTCAACAAATGAAATATAAGATCTACCGAATTATAATTACGGCTTTAGGATGTGCTGCTTTTACAGCATGTACAACAACAAATGCAAGTAAACAAAAACAGATAGACAGGCATTATTCCGAAAAAAAAGAGATTTCTCAACCCAAAATAAATCCATGGTTAGTATCAGATAAGATGGCTACGACTCATTTTGATATGGCACAATCTGACAACTTTGAAGCACCAATAAAAAAAGGCGTTTTTAAAGTGGATCCTTTAACTGCAAAAAGTATAACAGCAGGTCCTGTGAATATTATCACATTAAAGGCGAAAGAGGATGGTTTTTGGTGGGCTTTGTCAACTGATAAAATCATTTATATCGATGGTCGTAAGGGCGATTGGAAGAAAGTAGCGGCATATCAACTACCAAAGGTTCCTGAAATTAGTGATGAAAAATTGGAAGCTGTGATTGGTAGATCATATTCTGATAGTGCATCATTAGCGAAAGACTATGATAAAAATTGGGCACCAACAAAGCTTCAGAACCCAACATTAAGAATGCTTACGGGCAATAGTATCTATGCCTTCGTCGACAAAGATGGTAACCTATATTTTACAGCATCCGGGCACATTCATAAACTTAGATTTACAGGAGAGACAGTAGATGAAGTAAGTGTTATGAATGTAAAAGACCAAATGGCTATACCTCAGGAACTGGCAAAATATATAGATATGAAATTGGTACCAGGTGGAATTACCGGAGCCCAAATTGCTTATGACGGAACAATCATTGTGGGTACTATTTTCGGTTTAATTGCACTAGACAATAATCTTACTGAAATAAAAGATAATTTAGCTTTACCAATTGAAGCTTTTTATAGTACTTATCCTCCAAAAGGCAATACAAGTCCTGAGTTTATCTCTAACTCATTTGCTATGGATGAAGAAAATGCTATTTACTTGGCAAGTGGAGTAATGATGAACAAAATTATTTGGAACGGTAATTCATTCTCAACTAGGTCAGAAGATGGAGCATGGTCTGTTCCTTATAAAACAGGAGAGTTGACGCCGACGATAAAATATGGAACAGGTACTGGATCAACACCGACTTTAATGGGATTTGGTGAGGATGAAGATCAACTGGTTGTAATTACGGATGGAGCAAATAAAATGAATCTTACGGCTTTTTGGAGAGAACGCCAGGACAATGGAAAACAATTGGCAGATGCTATTGAAGTGAATTGTGGCTATGGAGAATCATCTCCTGAGTTTATTCAGTCGGAACAGTCTGTAGCAACTTTGGGGTATGGTGCCTTCGTTGTAAATAACATTGCTCCTAATGCAGGTGGATTAAGAGATTTTGATCCAATAAATAGAGTAAATGATTTGATCTTTAATGTATTGGCTGTTGGTCCGATTGTAGAAGCGGGTAAAGGTATCGAGAAATTTGAGTGGGATACTAAAGAAAACAAATGGACACGTCAATGGTCGAATGCTACCATTGCATCAACAAGTATGGTTCCATCAGTAAGTTCCACTTCAAATATTGTATTGGTCAATACTTATGACCCAGAAAAAGGATGGGAGATTTTAGGTTTTGATTGGAATACAGGAATGCAAGTTCATGAAGTGAATTTTGGAAAAACATCTTATGGTAATGGTGCATATGCACTGATTCAATATGACAAAGAAGGGAACTTGATTTTTAATGGAATCGGTGGTACTATGAAAGTCGAATTGAAATAAATAAAGCAACCTCATCTCTTTTAGAATTATTTTCTTGAGAGGTGAGGTTTTTTATGGTTGATGTAAAACTATATTTCTTAGTTCCTAATTGAAATCCTACTTGTTTTCAGCAGCTGTATTAGTAAAACTATACTTAACTAATTCTATAAAAATTATATCATTGATAAATAATATTACTAAAGAATAGTGTTAAATTAATTTACTGATTTTTAAAAATTATTTAAGTTAACACAAAGGTAATATTAGATATATGATTGACAATAAACAGTTCAAATTCATACAAATAACAATGTGTACTTTTGAGTCGTGATAATTAAATAACAACGACGAACTGCATACAAATATGAACTTGAAGAGTTTTTATAATAGCTCATTGTTCTTTATGATATTGTTTGGGGGGCCTTTATCTGCTCAAACTATAAATGATTCAATAGCATCCATTTCAACTACAGAACCTACCAATATTGTGGTTGGCTACCATCTAAATCAACAACAATTAGGTACTTTGGGAGGTCCTGTTGGTGCCTTAGTGATGACTCCTGGAGCTCAATTAAATGGTAAGTCTCAACTTTCTTTTAGGGGACTATCTCCAAGGTATAATGCGGTCTATCTTGATGGAATACTAGCACCTAGTACTGAAACAAGTACCAAAGCATTTTCTTTCAAAATGATTCCATCCTCTGCAATATCAGAAATGGATATTTATACTACTGGAGCAGCTGGTATTAGTGGAGAGTTTGGTGGAGCTGCAATAGCGATGCATTCAAAAAATAAAGTCTCTAAAAACTTCAACACATTTTCAGTAAAATTAGGGTATCTACCTCAAACAACGGGACAAGATTTCTATCAACCGATAAATTATGGAGGTGCAGCGGATTTTTTTGGGTTTGGTGTAGACAAAAGAAACTTTTCAAATGATATAGCCTCTCCAGATCAATTGCAAAATATGAGTAGAAATGAATCTGCTGCTCAAGCTGCTCAATTGGAAAATGTTTGGGGAATAAACAAAACAACAGCATTGCCTAATATGGGAATGTCCTATTATATGGGTAGAGATCTCGGAGGCAGTAGAGTGAAAGTATCTACAGTCAATGGATTTTCCTTCGATAAATCATCTAAAACGGCTTATTCCGATCGATATGGTTATTCTGGTTATGAAACGGATGCATCAGGTACTGTTGTTGGAAGTAGAACAAAATATTATAATAACGACCATATTTATCAACAGAATACACAACTAAATATGGTTTCTAATTGGAACTTTGAATTTAACCCTAAATCAACGATTTCTGTATCCAATTACTTTTTACATCATGCAAACAATATGTTTTCTCTAAGACATGGGTTAGAATATGATGATCAATATGAAAGGTTAATGTATGCTACGGATTATATTACAAGTTCTGTTTATATGGGTAGAATCAATGGTCAACACTTACTTGGTGTGGATGAAAAGACCTCAGTAACATGGGCTTTAGGATATTCCCATACCACTAGAAATGAACCAGATTACCGAGTATCTGGAGCACAACGATTAATTGGAACTACCGGAGATTTTTATTTATTAATTCCTCGTTCATCGAAAGCAGATGCAGGTTCTCGTTATGCTTCACAACTAAAAGAAAACACATATTCGGCAAGAACAGATTTTGCAAGAAAGTTAACCAATGAAATCACATTTAAGGCAGGGCTATATGCAGAATATTCCGAAAGAGGTTTTGATAGTAGATTGACATCTTTTGCTCAAGACGATAACACTGCATACGAGTTACGTTATCCTTCAGCTAGTGAGATTGGCAGTATCTTTTCTCCAGAGAACTTTGGTCCAAATGGATATTATTTGATTGATGGTACTCGTCCCTCTGATTCATACTATGCAAATAGTAAGCTTATGGCAGAGTACATTGGTGTTGAATTACCAATTTCTAGATCAACTTTTATGTCTACAGGAGTAAGAATAGAAACTTTTGATCAGACTCTAAATAGTGATACCGTTCAAGTAAATAATAATTCAACAGATATTCTTCCTTATATAAATATCACACAAAAAGACCATTGGGGAGGAGCTTGGACTGCA
Source organism: Flammeovirga agarivorans (assembly GCF_012641475.1). NCBI lineage: Bacteria > Pseudomonadati > Bacteroidota > Cytophagia > Cytophagales > Flammeovirgaceae > Flammeovirga > Flammeovirga agarivorans. The sequence continues at coordinate 159,423 of NZ_JABAIL010000009.1, forward strand.
TCTTATGCCAAGACCATAAATCGTCCTGCTTTTAGAGAACTTGCACCTTTTACCTATTATGATTTTGAGTGGCGAACAGATATCTCTGGAAATCCTGATTTAGAGAATACGGAGATACATAATTTTGAAATTGGGTACTCCAAATCTTTTCAATCAGGGATGAGGTTTTCAGCCTCTGCATTTTACAAATACCTTGATAACCCGATTGAAAAGGCCTATCGTATACGTTCTGAAAGCCCAATGTTTACTTATGAGAATTCAGAATCTGCTCAGGTTTATGGTGTGGTAGTGCAATGGGTCACACCATTAAGTACCAATAAACATCATTGGCTTAACGATTTTACATTAATGACCAATGCTTCGTATGTATACTCACAAGTAGCATTATCTGAAGAATCTCAAGAAGCTTCATCCACCAGAGTATTGCAAGGGCAGGCTCCCTATACAGTAAACATGGCACTTAGCTATACCTGGAAAAAACAAGTTTTCAGTCTAATGTATTATACACAAGGCATGAGTCTGTATACGGTTGGGGACGGACAAGAAACATACCCTTGGTATTTGATGCCTGTGCACCATTTAGGATTCAAACTAAAAAGAAATGTAACGGATAAGTTAGACTTTTCTTTTACCGCTCAGAACTTATTAAATGCGAAAGCGACTTTCTATGAAGATGCCAATATGGATGGGCAGATAAATCCTGGAAATGGTGCAGATAAACTAATTAGAGAAGTAGAAGTTGGACCTTCGTTTACATTTGGTCTTAGTGTGAAATTCTAATCACTAGTGATGGTTGCTTATAATTTTAAAAGAAAAAATAGAATGCATAAATATATATACCTTTTAATATCCTTGTTGATATTTGGATGTCAAGTAGAGTCCTTTCATGTTGACCCTTCAGAACCACAATTTGGTGACACTACGGTAGAGATTACGGGTTTTGCAAAGCTAACAAGCTCTATCATGGTGGAAAATGATCTGACTTATATGCAGATGGATGATACCACAGAGAATGTATCAGATTTATTAGTTGAGGATGTATTTTCAAACACTAGTTTTGGAAAAGAAGGCCATAGAGAGGAGTTAGCGGTATTAACTTCTGATACTTTTTTGGGTATTCAGATAGACAATAATTTGCCTAAATCCATGGAGGTCCCGTCACATATTGGTGCTTTTGGAAAATCGGTAGACAAAGAGTGGTATTCAGATTCAGAATGGTTTTTAATAGATCCGATCCAAAAAGACTATAATTACAATTCCTCTCAAGTGATTAAGCTGACAGGAAATATTGCTGAGAACCTACACCTAACATCGAACAATCAATATCTTTTAGTTGGACAAGTATTTATTCAAGAAGGATATAGTATTACTATAGATCCGGGTACAGTTATTTTTGGGGCAGGTAGAACAGGAAATACAGAACCTGGTGTATTAATCATCAATAGGGGTGCTAAAATTTTTGCTGAAGGAACACCCGAAAATCCTATTGTATTTACTTCTTCAGCATCGGTTGGGGCAAGAGATAGAGGAGATTGGGGAGGCATTGTTCTCTTAGGAAAATCCCCCAATAATAAAGGAGAAAATGTAACGATTGAGGGGATTGATGCTACAGGCAATAATGGTCAATATGGTGGAAATGATCCTGATGATGATTCGGGTATCCTGAGGTTTGTAAGAATAGAATATTCAGGAATAGCACTTTCTCCCGGTAATGAAATAAATACATTAACCTTAGGTAGTATTGGCAGTAAAACCAAAATAGACCATATTATCACATCTTATGCTGGAGATGATGCATATGAGTGGTTTGGTGGAACTGTAAACCTGCATCATCTAGTAGCTTTCAATACTTTAGACGATGATTTTGATACTGATGCAGGCTTTTCTGGATCAGTACAATATGCCTATATATTAAGAAACGAATTGGCGGCTGATATATCAGGTTCTAAATGTTTTGAATCGACTTCCTCAAAAAATTCTAGTGCCGTTCCTGAGACTGCCTGTGTATTTTCAAATGTAACAGCTGTAGGTCCTTTATATCTATCGGAAGGGTTGTATGATCCTCAGTTTCAAAACGGATTAAAAGCATCAAACTATAGTCATCTGACTGTGACTAACTCAATAATTGTGGGTGCACCCATTGGGGCTCAGAATTACTAAAGAGTAGTCTTATAATTAGTAAATTGTAGTATATGTATTTGGCTATCGATTATTGTCGATAGCCATTTTTGTTTACTGAAACGTCAATTTCGACTTATTTTTAATGAGGTCATATTTTAATTTATAGAGGGACATATATTCAGCGTGTAGGGTACTATATATCTAATTCAAGAAGATTAGAACTATCATGTTCAATAAATTAAATTAATTGAGTTACATTTGAAGAGATAAATGAAATATTACTTTGGTTTTGAAAGAACCACTTTTTTAAATGACTACCATTTCTTTGTTCATGAAGAAGCTATTTATAACATTCAGTTTTATATTCTTATATATCCTAACGAATAATTGTGAAGCCAATAAATTATTAAACTTCAGGCCTCTTACACCAGAAAAAGGGCTGTCACATATTAACGTTACTAGTTTATTACAAGATCGTCATGGTTACATTTGGTTGGGTACTAATAATGGACTCAATCGATTTGACGGGTTCACTGTAAAAAACTTTAATTCTAATGTAGGGAATAGTAAAGGGTTGAGTAGTAATCGAATTTCAACAATTTATGAGACTACATCAGGAGAAATATGGGTAGGCACAAGAGATGCGGGGTTAAATAAATATATAACAGGGAATGATGAATTTGAGCACTTCTTAGGAAAAGGACATAACGTAACTACCATCCTAGAAGATGGAAAACATCAGTTATGGTTTGGTGAACTCAGAAAAGGCCTAGGCATATTAGACACAGAAAGTGAAACAGCAAATTATTACCAACCTTTAGATAACAAGATTATAATATCCAATATTTATGAGTTAAATGATCATGAGCTTCTTATTGGTACTAGAGGAAATGGAATCTATATTTTTAATATTGAACAGAAGAAATATTCTAGGTTAAAGAGTACACTCGATTTAACAACAGAAACTATTCGAGGTTTTCAAACGAATGGCAGTGCAATTCTCGTTGCTTGTTTTGATAAAGTATTGTCTCTTCAAATTCGATCCAATCACTTAGCTGAGATTGAACAATTCCCATTACCTAATAGTATCAATGCGATATCATCGATCTTATTTAAGAATGACTTTCTATGGATAGGAACAAAAAAAGGGGTTTATAAAGTTGATGTACAGCAACCAAAGCAACATATACATTTCCAAAGTGATAAACAGGTAGTCAACAGTTTGATTAATGATAATGTCAATACAATTCTAATTGATAGATCAAATGTATTGTGGGTAGGAACCACTTCAGGTAGTTGTTATGCAAACCTTCAATCTATTGGGTTATCAACGGTGCATTTAAATGAACTACATAAAGAAAATGTCAATGTGGTTTACGAAGATAGTCGTGGTCAGATATGGTTTGGACTAAAAAATGGAACACTTTTAAAATACCACAATAACAAGGTGGTCACTTACAAAAATGATCCTAAGTCTGGTTATCGTTTAAATACATACGGAGGAATCGAGTCGTTATTTGAAGATCCCTATGGAAACCTTTGGATTGGTAGTTGGGGAGGTGGACTCACTATGATTTCATTGGAAAAAGAACAACAAGGTAAGGTCAACTTCAAGAAAATAGATGGTAAGTTTCTCACTTCTAATACTATCACTTCTATTGCATATTTTGATAATGCACTATATGTAGGGACCTTTAGAAAAGGGTTGGTGAAGCTCGAAATTTCCCCTAAAGGAGATATTTTAAGTACAAAAAATTACAATAAGCGAAAAGGAAAAGAATTTCGCTTGATCAGTAATACAGTAAATTATCTATATGTAGATCCTTTTGAAAAATGTTTGTGGATATCAACTCCAGATGGTCTTGAGAAAGTAAAACGTAAAGGAAAGAAAGTGATTTATAAACAGTATAATATCACCAACATCAACGGACAGATGACTCCATCATTTTGTTGGGAAATTTTGCGAACTTCGAGAGAAGAACTATGGGTTGGAACTATTGAAAATGGTTTATCTAGGCTAACATTTGATCCTAAAACCTTAGAGTTACTAGCCGTAAAAACCTTTACTAAAGAGGATGGGTTGGCTTCTAACTCGATTCAATCATTAGTATACGATGCTATCAATACAAATCTTTGGATTGGAGGTAATGGGTTGACTTTATTAGATACTAAAACAGAAACAACTCAGGTTTTTAATACAAAAGATGGAATTGAAGGAGGGTACTTTAGAGTAAACTGTGCAAAGCTTCTGTCTGATGGCCGAATGGTATTTGCTTCGGATCAAGCACTAAATTTTATTCTTCCCGGTAAAATCGAAGCAAATAAATTTACCCCTGAGACCATTATCAACAAGTTCTATATTTATGGAAGAGAGGTGCACCAAGGAGATACCATTGGGGGACAATTAATTTTCTCTGAACCCATCGAAGAAACCAAAGAAATTACTTTAGAGCATTTTCAAAACAATATTGAAATTGGTTACAATGCGATGCATTATGGTAGTGCAGAAAAGAATACTTATCAGTATAAATTGGATGGTTTTGATAAAGAGTGGATAACTACTTCCAGGAAAAGGGTGGTCTATTCTAATTTACCATTTGGAGAATATACTTTTAAAGTGAAGGCTGCGAATAGTGATGGAATTTGGGAAGAAAAAGCACAAGAATTACATATCACGATACTAACGCCTTGGTGGAGAACTGATCTTGCGTACTGTATCTACTTAGTCCTTATTGGTCTGATCATATATAAAGTCAATAGGATGATTATCAATAGACATAAGTTGGAGCAAACCTTAGAGCTAGAACGTTTCAAAATGGAGAAAAATGAGGAACTTACATTAATGAAAATCCGATTCTTCGTCAATATTTCTCATGAATTAAGGACTCCATTAACGTTAATCTCAAGTCCTCTAGAAACATTATTGAAAGACAGTAACCTCACTCATCATATGAAAGAGTATCTGGATATTATGAAACGCAATTCAGACCGTCTTTTAGTATTGTTCGATCAGTTATTAGATTTTAGAAAAATAGAAACGGGTAATCATAAGGTTCAGTTTAAAGAAAGAGATATTGTCAATTTTACCAGATTGGTGTCGTCCTCATTCAATACCTTGGCAAAAGATAATCAGATAAACTATGCTTTTCATTCTCATTTGGATTTTCAGGAAGCTTGGATTGATGAAGACATCATTGAAAAATCAATTTATAATCTGGTTTCCAATGCATTTAAAAATACAGATGAAGGGGGGAATATTTTAGTGGAGTTAGCAAAAACATCAGATGATAAATTTTTCACTATCGTTGTTTCTGATACAGGCAATGGTATATCAGAGGAAGAGCAAAAACATATTTTTGAAGAGTTTTATCAAACACAAAATAAGACAGATAGAGGTACAGGTTTAGGGTTGTCTTTAGTAAAAAGGCTGATTGAAGCCCATTATGGTAAGATTACCTTCGAAAGTAAAGAGGGAGAAGGCACGAAGTTTATCATTACTTTACCTTTATCAAATTACTTCATGAAAGAGGAAGAAAAGGTGATAGAGGAGGTCTCTGTGGAAGATGAAAAAATTGAATCAACTACCATTGTTTCAGAAGACCTTCCAAAGGTATTGATTGTAGAAGACAATATGGATATTGCTCTTTATCTAAAAAAAGAACTTCAATCGGAATTTAATATCACTTTAGCACCAAACGGTAAAGAAGGGTATGAGTTTGTAGTAAAAAATCAACCAGATATTATTATTTCTGATATCATGATGGCCGAAATGAACGGTCTGGAATTATGTAAGGAGATTAAGAAAAACCCTCATTTAAATCATATTCCAGTGATACTTCTTACGGCAAAAAATACTGACGAAGATAAATTGGAAGGGATAGAAAGTGGTGCCGATGCCTATATCGTTAAGCCTTTCAAAACAGAGTTCTTATTAGCTAAAGTGATGAACTTGATAGAGGAAAGAAGGGCAACAAAACAATTCTACGCAGCTAAAAAAGAAGTGCAACAATTACAAGAAGATCCTGAAAAGGATAAATTCTTAAAAAAGGCACAACAAACGGTCGAAGATAATTTACTTACAGAAGAGTTTGATTCGAAAATGTTTGCCAAAAAAATGGGTTTAACGTATGCTACTTTATATAATAGATTAAAGAAATATGAAAACGAATCTGCTACAGGTTATATTCGAAAAATTAGACTACAACGCGCAGCAGAATTGATCGCAAACTCGGACCACTCGATCAAAGAAATACAATTTTTAGTGGGCTTTAATGATGCGAAATACTTTAGAACCAACTTTAAAAAGATCTTTGAAATTACTCCTTCAGAATACCTGAAAAAATTTAGAAAAGTAGATGTAAAAGAGTCACTGTAAGCTTGAAAGGCCGTTTTTAGAGATTTCACCCTCTGGAATTTAATATACGACCCTCTTCTTTAATTGTATTTATAACACCTTTGAGATATACAAATCGAAGATGTTATGAATTATACATTACTGACTTATTTTTTATTGAATTTACTTACCATAAACACCTTACTAGCTCAATTCACACTCAATGGAGAAGGGACATCATTGAACCCTTATGAAATTGCAAATTATGATGATTTGAAGATGGTCTCTGACAATCCAAGTGAATGGGGTGATGATATATACTTTAAGGTAGTGGCTAATATCGAAGCAGATGACTCAGAGTTTGAGACCAATGGATTTCAACCAATAGGATCTGAGTCAAACCCTTTTAAAGGGTATTTTGATGGTGGATCAGCTGATGGATATGCCATCTCAAATTTACATATCGATAGAGGTAATAGTGATCATGTAGGCCTTTTTGGTTATATCAGTGTGTATTCTACAGAAATCACCAATATTGACTTAACGGATTTTGATATCATTGGAAAAGATCATGTAGGTGCTATTGTTGGTTATATAAAGAATTCAAGTCAGGTTTCATCAATTAGTATTTCCAATGGTAGTGTAGAAGGACAAAGCAATGTTGGTGGAGTAGTTGGACAGAATATTAAATCAACTTTATCTAACATTTTCGTTAATTCTGTATCCGTACAACATTCAGCAGTAGATGGAATTTCAAATTTAGGTGGGGTCATTGGTTACAATCAGAATTCTAGTGGAAATAGAGTTCTAACTAATTTCAATATCTCTGATCTAACTCTTTCTTCTAGTTATTCGAATGTTGGAGGTATTATAGGGTTAGCTGAATCACAAACCAACTTATCCAATGTTGATATTGATGATGTAACAATTACTGCAAAATCATATGCTGGAGGGGTTGTAGGTTATAATAGTAGTTCAAAAATCAGTAATAGTATTGTATCAAACCTAGATATAGAAATTACAGATAAATATGTTGGTGGCTTAGTCGGAAAAAATGATGGTAGTGAAATAAAACTATCGATGGTACATGGTAAAATTTCTGGTAAAAGAAGAATTGGAGGTATAACCGGTGATAGCAATACAAGTAGCAAAATCAAAAATGTAAATGCCATTATTACTGATCTTGTTGTTTTGGATGAGGGAGATTATGTCGGAGGCATAGTTGGTGGAAATTATAATTCAGAGGTAGATCGAGCTTATGCAGTTGTAGTCAGCTTTTCGGTAGAATTGGGTGGAAGTCTTGTCAGTTCGCCAACTATTGGTGGTATTGTTGGTGAAATAGGAAACAGTAGTACTATTACCAAGACTTATTTTGATGATGACACCTTTGATGCAGGGGTTGATTTAAGCGATAAAGACGAGGCAGAGGTAACACCATTAACTACTGCCGATTTCAATGACCAAGATAATTTTTCTGGTTTTGATTTCACAAATAATTGGGAGATAGGAACTCTTACAAAATACAATAGTGCAGATCGTCCTTATATGAGAAGTGTAAGTAGAATCAGCGATGATTTACCAGTGGAATTATTGTATTTTAATGCTAAAGCAAATAGTGATAATGTAGTATTACAATGGGCCACTGCTACGGAAATTAATAATGATTATTTCCAAATAGAAAGGTCATCAGATAAAATCAATTGGACAGTTATAGAACAACTTGAAGGTGGCGGAAATTCAAATACTACTTTACAATATGAGTACATAGATAGGTTGAATGGTTTCACAGCAGATCATATTTACTATAGATTGAAGCAAGTCGATTTTGATGGAACGACACACTATTATTCTACTTTTTTAAAGTATCAAACCTCATTAGATAAATCCTTAGAAGTATTCCCAACAGTTACTGATGGATATATAAAAATTATTAGTCAGAAAAATTATCCCATTCAATTATTTAACATGCAAGGTCAAGACTTTTCTGATAAAATAATTGTGACTGATCAAGATATTTTCAGAACGGTTTCTCTAAATACAGTCACTTCAGGGTGGTATCTTATAAAATGTGGTGATGAAGCAAAAAGGGTGTATAAGAGATAGTTGAGGCTGTTTTTTAAAGATATATCACCCCTTCATTTTAATATATGACACCTTAAGTAAAGGTAACACTCTCTAATTTTGAAGTAATACAAGAACAGCAACTAATTTTGATTTGAAATGAAAAAACATCTACTTTTTTACCTGTTATTTTTTTGCATTTATTCTATATCATCTGCTCAAATAATGCCAACGGAGGGTGATGGTACAGTAGATCATCCTTATCTAGTTTCATCTTTAGATCATTTAAGATGGATCTCTGAAGGTGGAGATGGAAGTAGTCTGGGTGACGGCTCAAGGTGGCAGTTATATTATAAACAGACTGCCGATATTGATGCTGCAGATACTAAGAATTGGAATACAGGTGAAGGCTTTAGACCAATGGGTAATACCAACAAAAAATTTAAAGGTAATTATGATGGGAGTGGCTTTACTATCTCAAATTTATATATCAATAGAATTGTAGATTATGTAGGTCTCTTCGGTTACATAGACAAGAATGGTGTAGTTAAGAATCTTCAGGTGACTGATATGGATATTACAGGTGACCGTTATGTAGGTGGTTTATCAGGCTATTTAAATGATGCCAGTACATTATCCAATATTTTATTAACGGGAAACGTTACAGCAAGAAGGTTTTTTGGAGGAGTTGTTGGTGAAGGTAATGTGAGTTCTGTGATTGAAAATACAATTACTTTTGTAACACTTACAGGTACAGGCGAAGCATCGAATAATGACAATAGAGCAGCGGGTGGTATTGCAGGAAGATTTTATGATAAATCGGTGATAAGAAACTCATATGCTGTCAATAACTTTAATGTTAGCCTTAACAAAGGAGGATTAGTGGCTTTATCACAAACTTCCATTGTTATCGAAAACTCATATTGGGATACAGAAATTTCAGGTATCGATATTGCTGATTCTGAAAATAAATTTCCTGATATCAAAGGTTTAACCACAGCAGAGTTTGGTGATTCCAATAACTTTAATCTTTGGGATTTTGATGCCACTTGGGCAATTGCCAAATTAACAGCATATGATAACCAATTCAGACCTTATTTACAGCGTCTAAGTGCAAGAACAGTTAGTTTGTCAACAAATGATGATTCATTTGGTAGTGTTGAAGGAGATGGTGTTTATCATGCAGGAAATAATGCTACCATAACTGCTACACCTGCAAATGAATATAACTTTATACATTGGTTAAATGGCGAAACGATCGTTTCTACAGATGCTGAGTATTCATTTGAAATTACAAACGATGTAGATTATCAGGCTGTTTTTGAGCTTAAGAAATATACAATAACGGTTACTCAAGGAACTAATGGAACGATCACTCCATCAACTACTGTTGTTGATTCTGGTAGTTCTCAGATCTTTACAATAGTAGCTTCAGAAGGTTACGAGATTAGTGATGTATTGGTAGACGGAGAATCTCAAGGCGTAATGGCCGAATATACATTTACAGATGTGATGAGCGATCATACGATAACAGCAAGCTTTACTGAAGTTGTTGTCCCAACCTACACATTAACAGTAGTTCAGGTTTCCAATGGTACGATCACTCCTTCAACTACAGTAGTGGATGAAGGAAGCGATCAGACCTTTACAATAGTAGCTTCAGAAGGTTACGAGATTAGTGAGGTTTTGGTGGATGGAGAATCTCAAGGCGTAATCGCCGAATATACATTTACTGATGTGATGAGTGATCATACGATAACAGCAAGCTTTACAGAAGTTGTTGTCCCAACATACACATTAACAGTAGTTCAGGTTTCCAATGGTACGATTACTCCATCAACGACCGTAGTAGATGAAGGAAGTGATCAGACCTTTATAATCGAAGCATCCGAAGGTTTCGAGATTAGTGAAGTATTGGTGGATGGAGAATCTCAAGGTGTGATTGATGAATATACATTTACTGATGTGATGAGTGATCATACGATAACAGCAAGCTTTAAAGAAGAGGCAGTACTTTTTACTATTCAAGTAATAGAGAACGAAGGAGGTAACATAACACCAGGTACAACTGAAGTTTCTAAAGGGGAATCAATTACTTATAGCATTGAAGAAAATGAAGGGTATATGCTAGTTGATGTTCAAGTAGACGGTGAATCAAAAGGAAGTGTGACTACTTATACCTTTGAGAATGTTGAAAGCAACCATAGTATAGAGGCGATCTATAATAAGGTACATTATATTACTGTTATTGAACCAACTAATGGTGAAATTACTCCATCTTCAATGTATGTAGTCGAAGGGCAAAACCAAACCTTTGTATTTACTCCAAATGAAGGCTATATAGTATCTGAAATACTTGTAAATGGTGAGGATATGGGAAGTCTGGAAAGTTACACTTTCAAAGAGGTAAGTGCTTCAAATTCATTGGAAGTGATTTTCATCAAAGAAGAGCTTCCAACCTCGTTAGATCCATCATTATTAGCCAAGGTAAAAGTGGGACCTAACCCAACATCAGACAAAATTACGTTAGCAGGTGTTCCAATAAATACAAAAGTGGTCATCTATAATTTAATAGGAAACATAGTTTATTCTAACACTACTCAGTTTTCAAAAGAAACCATAGATATGAGTTTGTTAAACTCTGGGATATATGTGATCCACATTGAAAATATTGGTAATTTTAAGATCATTAAGGAATAAACTAAATAAGGAAACTTTTTAATACATATGCTTCTATTTTTTATCACAAAGAGTAGAAAATAGAAGCATACTTTTAAATAAAAACTAGGGAATTGTTTGCCCTAGCAACTAACAAAGAAATTAAAATGATTAAGCATTTAATACTTATCATATGTATTCTCTTCTTTTTTCAAACTGGATTTTCACAAGAAAAACCATTGGAAGGAGATGGTTCAATAAGTAATCCATATCAAATTGAAAATGTGTCTCACCTGTTATGGCTTTCCAAAGCAGAAGGGGATACAGATGATGTACTCAATAGACTTGAACATCATTACATTTTAATGGCAGATATTGATTTAACCAATGTGGACTTTGTGCCTATTGGTTCAACAGAAACGCCTTTCAAAGGAACTTTTGATGGAAGAGGATATACAATTTCAAGTTTAAGTATTGACCAGTCTTCATCTAGATACTTGGGTTTGTTTGGTGTTATTTTATCGGGAACAGTGCATCATTTGCAACTGAATAATGTTAATGTTTCAGGAGAAAGGTTTATTGGGGCTTTGGCAGGAAAAATTGATGAAAGCACCATCATTCATCATATCATTGCGAAGGGTACTGTACATGGTGAAAGAGGTATTGGAGGTATTATTGGTGAGATCAATAACAAGTCTGAAGTATCATATATACAATCATTTGTAGCAACATCAGTAATTGATGGAGAGAAAAATGTGGGTGGTATTGCAGGAGTTATATACAATAAATCATCAATTTCACAGTCTTATGTAGCAGCAGATGTTACAGGATCATCAAGTGTAGGACCATTAGTAGGCGCTGGTCACTTTGCCAGTAGTGAAGACAAATTGGTGTCAATCAAAGAAAGTTATTGGGACAAGGATATTACAGGACTAAACTCTAATGAAGGTATTGCAGATTCCTATGGTTTAACAACGGAAGAATTTAAAACAGAAGATAGCTTTTTGGATCTTGATTTTGAAAACATTTGGAAGATGGATACAAATAGTGATTTTTCGGAAACAAGTAGACCTTATCTTTCATGGATTGGCGGTGTATTCGTTCAAGTGAAAAATGAAAATGAAGATTGGGGAGCAGTCCAAGGGGAAGGATATTATTCGATTGGAGAGCAGATTTCATTGAAAGCAGTTCCCAATCAAAATGTAGAATTTGTACAATGGGAACTCAACAATGAGGTATATTCTGATCAACCAGAAGTTAACGTTACTGTGGAAGAACATATGGTATTTGAAGCATCATTTGAACCTGCCGAATATCTAATTACCGAAATAAGTTCTCCAAGAGGAAAGGTAATCGGAGATGATACATTAAAGGTTACCTCATTTGAAACAGTACAATTACCCATCTCTCCAAAGACAGCCTACGAAATTGAGGAAGTATTTCTAAATGGAAATTCAATCGGAACAGTACCATATATCACATTATCGGGAGTTTCCGAAGATATAGTTATTGAAGTGAAATATAAAAGTATTGACTATCAATTACCTGAGGGAGAGGGGACTGCAGAAAGCCCATATGTTATTCGAACATTAGAAGAACTAAGATGGTTTTCAGAAGGAGATACAACCACAGGTATTGGACAAGGTACGCGTTGGAGAAGTCATGTGATATTGGATGCTAATATTTATGCAGAAGAAACTCAACATTGGAATGCAGGATTAGGTTTTTTCCCAATTGGTACTGAATCCAAACCATTTAGAGGCCATTTTAATGGACAACATTATGAGATTCATGATCTAGTATCACAAAGAGAACAAGAAAGATATATTGGATTGTTCGGTTATAGTAAAGATAGTGCATCAATAAGGAATTTACAGATCTTAAATGTAGACTTCAAAGGGGATAGATATGTAGGTGCACTCCTTGGTAAAGCTGACAGTACAAATATTGAAAATATCGTCGTTTCAGGTAAAGTAGAAGCAGAAAGATTAATAGGTGGAGCAGTTGGTGAATTGAATAAAGGAAGTCACTTATCTCAATCGGCCTCTTTCGTTGATGTAAGTGTGATTGAAGGCGGGAAAAACCTTGGGGGTTTAGTAGGTACAATCTACAATAGATCATCAGTAAACGAAGTTTATGCTGTAGGGAGTGTGGAGAATGCATCAAATTCAGGTGGATTAATTGGTAATGGACACAAAGAAGATGTTGTGAGTGTTACTAATGCGTATTGGGATCATGAAACTACTGGACTTACGTCTTCACATTTACAAGAGGATACATTTGGTTTGTCGACTTCAGCATTTAGTGATTTGGATAACTTTGTAGGTTGGGCATCATCAGAAGTCAATTGGTCTATTTTAATAAACACAAAATATGATCAAGTGGAGAGACCTTATCCCTTTGAGTTACAAAAACATTGGATTAATGTGACAGCCAATAGAAGAGACTGGGGTGTACTGACCGGTAATGGTAGATACCTTGAAGGAGAAAAAGTAAAGATCAAAGCGTTAACACTTGCAGGTCATTATTTTATTGAATGGCAAAAAAATGGCGAATTTCTATCAACAGAATCATCAGTAGAAATTGTAGTTGCTAATCATAATGATGAATACAAAGCTATCCTTGGAGCAGATGAGTATATCATTGAAGTAAGTCAATCCGATAACGGTACAATTACTCCAGGTACATCAACTGTTTTCCACAATGATGATTTTACATTTCAGATCGTTCCAGATGATGGTTATGAAGTAGATTACCTGCTTGTGGATCAGGATACCATTTTAGCTACTACAGAATATACTTTTAAAGCGGTAACGCAATCCTATAGTTTTTCAGCTAGGTTTAAAGAGTATGAACCTACTATTTTTATCATTCCAGCTATTGCAGGAGAAAACGGAAGCATTACTCCACTTTTAGGAGAAGTGAGTGAAGGTGAGGATATTACTTTTGATATTATTCCTGACCCGGGTTACGAAATTGATCTGGTTTTTGTAGGAGATGACAACAGTATTGATACATTAGAAACAGATAAAACTGCATATGCTCATACCTTTGAGAATGTATGGAACAACTATTCCATCTCGGCTACATTTAAAAAGAGTACCATTTCTTCTTTAGACCCTACGGATGAATGGATCAATGTTTATCCCAATCCATTTACGTCTGAAGTGAATATCCTTGTTACAAAACCACAGTCTATTCAGATTATTAATTTAACGGGACAAGTGGTATATCAACAAGAACTGACAGAGAATAAAACAGTACTATCCTTAACCTCATTACCTAGAGGAATTTATATTATTAAGTCTTCGGAAAGCAAACCGGTTAAAATTCAGAAAAAATAATGAAAGCACTACTTATAGGCATTTTTTTAATGATGTCATGGGGTACATATGCCCAAAAGAAACCAAATTTTCTGATCATTGTGGCAGATGATTTAGGATATGGGGATCTCTCCTGTTATGGAGCGAAAGATATTAAAACACCTAACATTGATCAACTAGCGAGTGAAGGAGCTTTATTTACCAATTTCCATACGACATCTTCCGTTTGTTCTCCATCTAGAGCATCGATGTATACGGGTAAATATCCAGACTTAGTAGGAGTACCTGGAGTGGTAAGAGTAAATCAATCTAATAGTTTTGGATTTTTTGCTCCACAAGGCAAAACCATAATGAATGTCTTTAAAGAACAATCTGATTATACTACGGCATTAATTGGGAAATGGCATTTAGGCCACGCATCACCAAACCTACCCAATGAAAGAGGGTTTGACTTCTTCCAAGGTTGGCTAGTAGGTATGACGGACTATTATAAACACGTCCGATACAATGAAAATTGGATGAGAAAAAATGATCAAAAAATTGAACCAGAAGGACATTGTACAGATCTATTTACAGATTGGACTTTAAAATATTTAGATCAAAACAACCAACCTTTCTGTTTATTCTTAACCTATACTGCACCACATTCTCCTTTACAACCACCGGCTGAATACTATGATAAAGTTATAGCCAGAGAGAAAGGTATCTCAGAAAAGCGAGCAAAATATGCTGGGTTAGTAGAACATATGGACGATCAAATTGCAAGGGTAGTTCAGAAACTTAAAGAGAATGGACAATTGGATAACACTGTGATCATGTTCTTATCAGATAATGGGGGAGCAGAAAACCATGGTGCAGACAACGGAGTATTTAAAGGACAGAAAGGCGATCTGTATGAAGGGGGTACAAGGGTTCCCTTTATCGTTAGATGGGGTAAAAATATAAAACCTCAAAAGACCGATATGTATATGTCAGTAACTGATATTTTTCCTACAATGGCGTCGATCATTGGTGCTGAAGTAGTTGAAGATTTATCAGGGATCGATCAGAAAAATTATTTGTTAAACGGAGAAGTAGCCAAAGAAGACCGAGTGGATATTGGTGTCCGTAGAGGAAATCGTAGTGATTGTGTTGATGGAACTATCTTCTACAGTGTACAAAAAAACGGCTGGAAATATATGCAGAATTCAGCTTGCCAACCTTATGTCTTCTATAACATGAGTAAAGATAAAGAAGAGATGCATCCAATTCCTGCTTCAGATCTACCGAAAAAGAAAAAGAATTTTGATAAGATACTAAGAAAACACATTGTCAATTCAGGAGGTGTATCCTGGCAAAACCTACTTACAGATTAGTTTACAATAATAGTTTTACTCAAAGCATACCTTGATTGGATTTTATCCTTTCAAGGTTTTTTTTGTTAAAAATGAATCATTGATATAATAGAATGATGTGCTATTGGAGAACTATAATCAATCACAATCTACTTTTAGTTATTTTTGAATCAGGATAACGACTGAGTAATCACTTAATTATAAATTATCTCATTCTAGATCGATCTGAGTTAAAATTATTTCATTACTTCACTTCAAGAGTTGTATTCGGGGTACATATCAATAATATACCCTAGTGATATCAAAAATAAAGGTTTTCAAAGATATATCCCCTTCTCATTTTAATATATCCCCCCTCTGAGGTGGGAATTTTCACTGTAAATTTGAAGTGTCTTCAATGGGGAGGTAAAGAAATGATACCCATTATTGATCAAAGAACTGAAATGAAATTTTTTGCAAGTATTAATAGAAAGGTATATGAGCAATTCAATCAAAAGGCTTTTATTTTTTAGTATTCTTGTCGTTGGATTCTACGGCAAGACATCAGCACAAGTCAACAAATATATTTTAAATAAAGGATGGGAGTTCAAACAATCAGATAAACAAGATTGGAGAGCAGCTTATGTTCCTGGGTGTGTACACACAGATTTATTGAACCACCAATTGATCAAGGATCCCTACTTTGGTGAAAACGAAAAGAAAGTACAATGGATCGATAAGAAAGATTGGGAGTACAAGACAACTTTCACAGTAAATTCTATCGAAGACCAAAAGCAGCAACTAGTGTTTGAAGGGTTAGATACTTATGCTGATGTTTACTTAAATGATAAGAAGATATTGACAGCAGACAATATGTTCAGATCTTGGACAGTAGACGTAACTGGAAAACTTAAAAAGGGAGCAAACGAACTAAAAGTTTATTTCCACAGTCCAATCAAAACCGCTGAACCACTTTGGGATGCTGTAGGATATCCACTTTATGCTATCAATGATGATGCAAAGACTGGAAATACAGGAGAAAGAAAATTGTCTGTGATGACAAGAAAGGCAGGTTACCACTATGGATGGGATTGGGGCCCTCGTTTGGTAACTTCTGGTATCTACCGTCCAATTTACCTAAAAACATGGAATACGGTATCAGTAGATAATATCCGTTATCAGCAAAAGAATATTTCTGAAAAAAATGTAGATATCCTTACTACGGTTCAACTTAATGTATTAGAAAATACTAATGTTACTATTGATGTGTTAGATGCTCAATCAGGTAAAAAGTATACTTCTAAAGTAGTGAAAGTTAAGAAAGGAGATGCTGCTCAAGAGTTAGCTTTCAATATCAAAAAGCCAAAGTTATGGTGGACAAATGGTTTGGGTGATCAGCATTTATACCCTATGAAAGTTGTGATCAAACAAGGGGATAAAATTTTAGATGAGAACGTTCAAAACATTGGTATTCGTACTGTAAACCTAATCACTGAAAAAGACGATATCGGTGAAAGTTTCAAAATCAGATTAAACGGCCATGATGTATTTATGAAAGGAACAAATTACATTCCTGGAGATATGTTCTTAGACCGAGTTTCTGATGAAAAAATGGAAGAAACGATCAAAGCATGTGCAGAAGCAAACATGAACATGATTCGTGTTTGGGGTGGAGGAACTTACGAAAAAGACTTATTCTATGATCTATGTGATAAGTACGGCTTATTGGTATGGCAAGACTTCATGTTCGCTTGTAGTTTATATCCAGGCGATGAGAAGTTTGTGGAAAACGTAAAGGCAGAGGTAAAAGATAACGTTATCCGCTTAAGAAATCACCCTTCGTTAGCGATGTGGTGTGGTAATAATGAAATTGAATGGGCTTGGTTCGGTTGGGGTATCCAAAAGCAAATGAACTGGTCTGAAGCAGATTCAACAAAAATCATCAATGATTACTTTAGATTGTTTACCAAAGAAATTCCAGATGTCTTACATCAATTTGATGACAAAGATTACTGGGCTTCTTCACCTTACTTTAGAAAGTATGGAGATCATTTAGAGACAAAAGGTGACCGTCACCTTTGGGATGTATGGAAAGGACCAAAATCATGGGACTACTATAAATCGCATGTACCAAGATTTATGAGTGAATACGGATACCAATCTTATCCTGAAGTAGAAGTGATGGCAAAATATGTTGCAAAAGACGAGCTAAATCTTTGGTCGAAAGGGATGAGAAATCATCAGAAAGCGAAGTTTGGTAATAAGAGAATTATGAAAAACGTAACCAAAGAATTTGATGTCAACGGAAAGAACTTTGAAAAAGTAGTTTATGCATCTCAACTGTATCAAGCATATGATCTAAAGTTTGCGATTGAAACACACCGAAGAAAAATGCCTCACTGTATGGGTTCTCTATACTGGCAGGTAAATGACTGTTGGCCAGTAGCTTCATGGGCAAGTATCGATTATCTAGGTAACTGGAAGGCATCACATTATAGAATTCAAGAAGCTTATCAACCGGTGATTAGTTCAGTATCTTTTGATGATGAAACTTTCAATGTATACGTAGTTTCAGATCTTCTAAAAGAGATGAAAGCAACTTTGAAAGTGGAAGTAATGGATCTGAGTGGTCAGGTAGTAAAAACATCAACAGAAAATATAAAAGTGGCTCCAAACACATCTGATATTTATGCAAAAATTGCGGCTTCAGATATCAAGGTAGAGCAAAATAACTTAGTGGTAGTAACAACGATTATTGCTAAGAATGAAGTAATTGATCAAAACGAATTCTTCTTAGCTAAAAACAAAGACCTTACTTTATCAACCGATTATCAGTTGACAAAAAATGTTATAGCTCAGAAAGATGGTTCTTATATCATTGAGTTAACAACAGACAAAGTACTTAGAGGTGTTAAAATTTCTGCCTCAGTAGAAGGTGGAAAATGGACTGATAATTACTTTGATCTATTACCAGGAAATAAAAAAGTGATTGTGTGGCAACCTGTGGACAAAAATATGGATAAGGTGAACTTTAAAGTACAGACGTTAAACAAGGTACTTAAAGATCAACCTGCTGAAGTATTAAGTCAACTTTAATTTTAAGCATAAGCGATATAGGGCAGCAAGTGACTACTTATATATTAATGCTGCCCATATCTCTTTAAACTTCAAGAAAATGAAACGATTATTAGCTTTTTATTTAATTCTTTCCTCCTTTGCTGTATTTGGTCAAAGTAGACCAAATGTAGTATTCATTCTTACAGACGACCAAGGTTATGGTGATCTTGGTGTAACAGGGAACCCTCATATCTCTACACCTAACATTGATAAGTTGGCCAATGAGAATATCACTTTAGATCATTTCTTAGTGAATGCTGTATGTGCTCCAACTAGAGCAAGTTTACTTACAGGTAGGTACAATTTAGCTACTGGCGTAAATTGGGTAACGAGAAGAAAAGAGGTAATGAACGCTGATGAAGTAACATTAGCTGAATTATTTAAAAGTAATAACTACAAAACAGGCCTATTTGGAAAATGGCACAATGGGTCTACTTATCCACATAATCCTGTAGGACAAGGTTTTGAGACGTTTTTTGGGTTCTGTGCAGGTCATTGGAACAATTATTTTGATACAGAATTAGAAAATGAAAAGGGTGAGTTTGTCAAGACAGAAGGTTATATCACAGATGTTTTAACAGACCATGCCATCGATTTTATTAAAGAAAACAAAGACGAGAACTTCTTCTGTTTTGTACCATATAATGCACCTCACGCACCATTCCAAGTAGGTGATGAGTACTATGAAAAGTATGAAAAGATGGGACTTGATGAAAGAACTGCTGCAGTCTACGGAATGTGTGAAAATATTGATGATAATGTCGGTAGATTGATTGCGACATTAAAAGAAGAAGGTTTATGGGACAATACGATTTTCATTTATTCATCAGATAACGGACCTAATGGAGAGCGTTATAATGCACAGATGAAAGGAAAAAAGGCGACAGTTCACGAAGGAGGAGTAAGAGTTCCTATGTTCATTAAAGCACCAAATTATCATGTGACTAAAGTAGAAGAATTAACAGCTCATATTGATATTTTCCCTACTTTAGCTGAACTATGTGATATAGAAGTTCCTGATTCAATCCAACTGCATGGTAAAAGCATTTTGCCATTATTAGATGGAAAAAATAAGCAATGGGAAGACAGAGTTATTTATACTCATAACCAACCTTGGAAATTTGAAGAGACTCCAGCTGCAGCAGTAAGATCGGAACAATATAGATTAGTGATGAGCAAGGAAAACGACACTACTTTATATGACATGAATGTCGATCCTTCTCAACTCCATGACCTTAGTGCATCTAACGCTGAAGTAGTCAATAAAATGACATCAGATTATCACCGATGGTTTATGGATATTACGAACGGAGGGAAAGAACCAGCCGCCGAGCGTATTCAAATAGGACACAAAGAAGCACCAAAAACGGTATTAACAGCAGTGGATGGGAATACTAAAAATAAGGTGAGATATGAAGGTAAAGGCTGGTCTAATGAATGGGCAAAGAACTTCAAGAATAAAAAAGGTGTCATCCAATGGGATGTGAAAATAGTAGAAGATGGTGAGTATAACTTTGACATGTTATATAGCTGTTCTGAAGAATATATTGGCTTTAACATTATGATTGAAGTGGGTGAAAAAGTCATTACCAAAAAGATGTCAAAACCATTTGAAACAAAACAGTTGGTAAGCCCTGATAGAGAAGCAAGAACAGAAGTGCATGAGTTTACTTGGGGAACGATGCAAATGGGTAAATTATTCTTAAAGAAAGGAAAATATAAAGTGAAGGTAAGAGTCAATAACGAGATTAACCCTTCAAATAATTTTAGACTTAAAGAACTAGTGGTCAATAGCACACAACAATCATAAATGAAAGAAATGAAAACAAAATTATTACTTGTCTTAGGCCTTATAATTGGGAGCTTGTTCTCAATCCAGGCACAAGACCGATCAAAAACACCAAATATCATTATCATTTATATGGATGATATGGGTTATGCAGATTTAGGTTGCTATGAAGGCTCCCTAAATGCTACTCCAGCTATTGATAAAATGGCTTCAGAAGGAACTATTTTTACTAGTTTTTATGCGGGTTCAAACATCTGTTCTCCCTCAAGAGCTGCGCTTCTTACAGGGATGTACCCACCAAGAGCAAGTGTTCCTAGAGTATACTTAGATACACCAAAAGGGATAAATTATGAGCTAACAACACTGGCAGAATTATTAAAGACAAAAGATTATGCAACAGCATTAATCGGGAAATGGCACTTGGGGTATCATGATGAATTTCTTCCATTAAATCATGGGTTTGATACCTTCTATGGTTTACCTCACTCTCATGACCTGAAGGTAAATGGTGAACTTCCGTTCTATGAAAATGAGAAAATCATTGAACGTAATCCTGATCCGGCACAATTAACAACTCGATATACGGAAAAAGCTGTAGAATATATCAAAAAAAATAAAGATAAACCATTCTTTTTGTATCTTGCACACAACATGCCTCACACCCCATTAGCAGTATCTTCTAAATTTGAAGGTAAGTCAGAAAATGGACTATATGGTGATGTGATCATGGAAATTGACTGGTCTGTTAATCAGGTACTTGAAGAAGTGAAAAAACAAGGGCTTGAAGAAAATACGCTAATAATAGTATCTTCGGATAACGGTCCATCTTTGAAGCAAGGCAATCATGCTGGTAACGCAGGAATTTTTAGAGAAGGTAAAGGAACTACCTTTGAAGGAGGACATAGAGTCCCCGGAATTTTTTACATGCCTGGTACTGTTAAACAGCAGATTGTAACAGATATGACTTCTCAGATTGACATCTTTCCAACAATTGCAGCAATGGTACAAGCGGAACTACCAGAGTATAAAATTGATGGTGTAAATATGTTGTCCACCTTGAAGGAAGGCGAGACTTCACCTAGAAGGGAGTTCTTTTATTTTCAGGGTAAGACGGTAGAAGCGTATAGAAAAGGAAATATTAAGATTCACAAACTTCATAAATACAGAAGTTCATACCCTGAAAATGTGGTGATAAATGGTGAATCAGGTAAATTGAAGGTATTTAAAAAAGAATTGGAAGCGTCAGTTTTTAATTTGGATAAAGATCCTTCTGAAAAAGAAAACATTATAAATAAAAAGGAAGAAACTTATCAGAAATATCTGAAGAGAATGAAATCCTTTAACAAGAAATTAAATACTAACAAGTTCGAACCAGAACTCAAAGAGACTAAATAATAAGCAACGATGAAAAAACTTCTCAAAATATTCATTTCGATCTCGTTGTGCATCTTAGCTTTTGGCGTAAAAGCACAGGAGAAAAAGAACGTTATACTTATTCTAATAGATGATATTGGTGCTGAGGCCGTTGGTTGTTACGGTACTGATGACTATAAAACACCGAACATCGATCAACTTGCAGCATCTGGGATTAAATTCGAAAATGCACATGCGACACCAATTTGTACTCCTTCGAGAGTGAAAATTATGTCTGGAAAATACAATTCTCACAATTACGAGAGATTTGGTTACCTACCGCAGCATGTTGAAACATTTGCCAATGCAGTAAAGAAAGAAGGCTATACGACGGCGATCGCTGGTAAGTGGCAACTGAGCTACAACAGAGATAAAGAGCAAGCCTTACAAGATCCATATCATTTCGGATTTGATGAATATTGTCTTTGGAATGTTGTGGAAAAAGGACAAGCAAGATTTAAAAATGCGGTCTTAACACAAAATGGGAAACAACTTCCAAATAAGGATATCTATGGTCCTGATGTAATCAATGGGTTCGTCAATAGTTTTGTGAAAAAGAATAAGAAAAAACCATTCTTTGTTTACTACACTATGATGTTAACACATGATCCATTCCAACCAGTTCCAGGAATGGCTGAGTACGATACATTAAAAGATCTTTCACTAAACGATCCAAAGTACTTCCAAAGTAATGTAGAATACATGGATAAAATGATTGGTCAGATTGTAAAGAACTTGGAAAAGAACAAGATCAGAGAAAATACGGTCATCATGTTGATTGGAGATAACGGTACGTCTTCAAAAGTAGTGACTAATTGGCAAGGCCAACAAATCAAAGGAGGGAAAGGAAAGTCGTTAACGACAGGGTCTCATGTTCCATTTGTTGCCAATTGCCCAGGGTATATCCAACCTAATGTCAATACCAATCTTGTAGATCTAACAGATTTCTATCCTACATTAATGGACATCACTGGAGCAAAAATGCCAGATACTAAATTAAATGGAATTAGCTTCCATGATCAGTTGATTGGTAAAGAGCCTACAGAAATAAGAGACTTTGTTTTTATCAGTTATTTCGGAAAGAAAACATATCCTGTAAAGCAATACGCTTTCAATACAAAATATAAATACTACTCGACTGGCGAATTCTATAACACAAAGAAAGATCCTGCAGAAAAGAAAAAATTAGATGTGTTGGCTTTGTCCTCAAAGGAGCAGAAACAATACGATTTCTTGAAAGCTAAAGTTGAAGAACTAAAGAAGCCTGGAGACTTTACCAAAAAGAAGAAGAAAAAGAAAGGAAAGGGTAAAGGGATAGGCCAGAAAAAACAATTGAAATAAGGATCATTGTACACCTCCCCATGTATTCGTTTTGAATTTGGGGAGGTATCAAAACTATCTAATGTAAATGAAATGAAGTTATTTTATCTACTAATTTTTTTAATTCTATCTAACTTCCTACAAGCTCAAGTACGACCTACAACCATTGGGAAAATTGGAGACAAACCAGTGGTGTTAAGGGATGGTGATCCTATTCTTTTTAAAGGAATACAATATTGGGGATTAGACGATTGGAATACTGGGTATTGGGAGGAAGATATCAAAAATATCAAGAAGCTGGGTTTAAATGGTGTCCGTTTAAACATTGCTTGGGATCATATTGAAGCTCAAGAAGGGGTATTCACTTTTGATCAATTGGATGGACTTCTAGATCTTTTAGAAAAGAATGATTTAACTGTTGTACTTCAGTTTAACCAATCAGCACATGAGTGGAAACCAAGTTGGTTTGAACAAAAATATTCAAGCAAAGAATTACTAGTAAAGGATGTTGTTGGTAAACATCAATACGGAAGGTTGTCTTTCTCATCTGTTCCTTATAAAAAGCACTATTATAATTATGTTCGTAATACGGTTGCCCATGTCAAAAACCGTTCTTCTATAATTGCGTACTCTGTTTATACTGAACCACACTTTGCTGATAAAGAACAATGGTTGGATTATAATAAATACAATAGACAAGGTTTTAGAACTTGGATAAAAACAAGATATGAGTCGATTGATCAGTTAAATGAAGCTTGGAATACCACTTTTGGGAGTTTTGATAAAGTAGAGCCTTACAAAAAAACTCCAGAAAGTGACTGGACCCAAATGCCAGATAGTGAAAGAAAACATTTTGCCGATTGGAATTTATGGAATTGTGTAGCAAAAGCGGACTTTATCAGTGGACTAATCTCAGACTGTAAAAAGATTGATAAGAACCATTTATTCACCCAGAACATGATGTGGAAATGGTCTGGAAAATATGGTGTAAATGTAGCCTTAGATCCCGAGATCAATTATGATTATGCCGATATCATTGGAATCAATGTTTATCCTTATCCTAAAAATGCTTACAAAGTAGGAGCTTCTGTCAATTTTATTCGTTCAATGTTTCAAAATGAGAAACCTGTTTGGTTAGGTGAATTTAGTATCAAAAGTGGTAACCCAACAGAGGAGGATTTATCGGATATGTTGAGTGGTGCCTTTGAAGTAGGGTGTACTGGTTTTGTCTATTTTACTTATAATGGGCAGGCAGAAAAAGGTGGAGAAGAATATGGTATTGAGCATTACGGAGTATTGGACCGAAATAGAAAAAAGAAAGATGCTTTCTATGAGCTACAAAACTATATGAAGACTGAAGTCGAAGGGAATGAGGATGAAATATTAAATGCTCCATTACCCGAACCGATGTTAAACGTCTTGTGGCCTCAGATGAATAAAATATATACTTACTTACAGGAAGATTTTAACTTAAACCTTTATGTTTCGGCGTTTAACTATGGAAATATAGATAACGATTTACCTGTTAATGTCATTACTGAAAAGCAATTAATTAATGGAGATTATGATAAGTCCCTGCCACTTTTAGTTCCTCCGATGCCGATGACGCACAAAAAAGTAGGAAACACATTAAAAAAACATATCAAGAACGATGGCTTACATGTTTTTGTAGCGGGTAGGTTCAATCAGTATACATTTAGTAATCAACAAGAGGTCCAAAACAAAGGTGTAAGAAGATTAGATAGCAATTTAGGTTTGGCTTTCCAGACATTAGTAGAGGGAACAAATAAACATAAATTGACCTTCCAAAAAGACTTTTATTCCATTAGAGCAAAGAGTTCTTATACACCTAAAAATGATCAGATATCACTATCGCCAACAGATGATTTAGAAGTTTTAGCCACTTGGGATAACGGAGGAATTGCTATTGGTATTCAGACACTAGGTCAAGGTGATATTTTTTACATTGGAAGTCATTACTTCAACCTATTAGATGTAGGGAGTAACAAAAGAGCATTTAATGCTAGTATTCTTAAGTCTTATTACGAATACACTAAAGCAAGAGATCAAGTCACATCTATAGATAAATTCAAGAAAAAGAAGAAAAAAAAAAGACTAATCAGACTTTACGATAAGAAATATAAGGTCGAAATAAGCGGAAAATATACTTATCAGGTCATGACCTACGAAGGTAGGATGTTTCAAGCTGAAGATGTTCCTCAACAAGATCCCATCATAGACTTGCATGACCTGCCCTCCGGGGAATTTATTATCAAAATAAAAGCTTCATCTGATCATCAAACGGATATCATAGTGATTCCATAAAGAAATAAATATTGGACTTCTGATTTTATAATGAAATGAATGACAATAAGAAACTAACGATAAATAAAATACTCACATCCTTTTCAATAAAAATACTCTTATTAAGTGTTTTATTGTTGGGTTTTGTGATACCATCTCTGGCACAAGAGCATGAATCTATAATTACTGGTGTAGTTAAAGATGAGCTAACAGGAGAGACTTTAATAGGAGCCAGTGTCTTAGTAAAAGGCAGCAGTATTGGTACGACAACTGATATTGACGGTAAGTTCAAATTAATGACACCCATTTCTTCAAAAATACTAGTAATTAGCTATTTAGGGTATAAAAAGAAAGAGGTGAATATTACCCACAAAACTAATTTACATATTTCATTAAAGGCCGAGAATACGGTTATGGATGAAGTAGTAGTAGTAGGGTATGATACGCAGAAAAAGGAAAGTGTAGTTGGTGCCATTGTACAAACAAATGGCGATGAATTATTAATGAATAGGGGTTCTACTAGTTTAACGAACTCTTTAGTAGGTTTGGTCTCTGGTTTATCTTCCATTCAGACATCGGGTCAGCCTGGAGAGAATGCAGCAGAAATTTTTATTCGTGGTAAAGCCTCTTGGGTGGATAACTCACCGTTATTTTTGGTAGATGGTATTGAAAGAGATTACGAGGATATTGACCCAAATGAAATCGAAAGTATTTCGGTATTAAAAGATGCATCAGCGACAGCCGTTTTTGGTACAAAAGGAGCCAATGGTGTTATTCTAATTACTACAAAACAAGGTGAAGAAGGGAAACCAAAATTTAGTTTCTCAACGAATTTTTCATTCAAACAACCGATCTCAGATTTTTATATGGCAGATCGAGTTGAAGTGATGGAAATGAAAAACCAGGCATTAAGAAATGATAAGATCTATGATCCGAATGCCTACTATTCTCAACAAGATATTAATAACTGGGCGCATCAAGTAAATCCAGATTTATACCCTGATGTAGATTGGTATAATGAGTTAGTAAAAGATTATGGTGTTACTTCAAACTATAACTTTAATGTAAGTGGTGGTAGTAAAAGAATAAACTACTTCGTTTCATTAGGTTACTCTAACGATGGAGATATTTTTAAGACAGAGCCTAACCCATATTATGATCCTAGCTTTAGCTATGAGAAATACAACTACAGAACCAATTTTAAAGTGAAACTAACCAATTCTACCAACATCAAAATTGGTCTTGCTGGTAGTATGTCATTTAAAAATCAGGCAGCATATGGTAGTAGCAGTGATGATGATTGGGCAAAATCAGATTTCTTTAAATTAGTGTATTACAAAGCACCTACTTATGTCTATCCAATCCAATATTCAGATGGTAATTTAGGTGATGATGGTGGTGGGTCTAACCCATATCTCTTATTAAATTATAGTGGTGCACATAAAAACAGAAAAAACACTCAGGCATCAGATATTCAGTTAGAGCAAAAGTTAGATTTTATTACAAAAGGTTTATCACTCACAGGTAAGCTTTCTTACAATACGTCTTTTGATTATAAGCAGACGATTTCAAACAAGAGTGGTAGAAACACAGGATTTAATGTGCCTACATATCTCTATACTCCAACAGATACTTTACGTTTTCCTTCAGACAATTATGTAGTGGGGCCTGTTACGGTAGGAAACGAATCCTTAGGTGCCTATAAAAGAAACTTGTATTATGAGGCAGCACTTCGATATAGCAGAAAGTTTGGAAAACATACCGTATCGGGTTTGGGGCTTTTCATGAGAAGTGAGAATATCAGCAGAATTAGTTGGCCTGCTTATGAAGAAAGCTGGATCGGTAGAGCTACCTATGATTATGACCAACGTTATTTCATAGAAATGAATGGAGCCTACAATGGTTCTGAAAAATTTGCTCCAGGTTTACGTTTTGGTTTCTTTCCCTCATTTGCAGGGGGATGGATGGTATCCAATGAGAAATTCTTTAAAAACTCTAGTCTAAGTGATCAAATCAATCTTTTTAAGATTAGAGCTTCATACGGAGAAGTAGGTTATGATAAAGGGGTTAATAGATGGACATACCTAGAGCTATATGAAAGAGGAAGTGATGTTTACTTCGGTACACCACCATCAAAATTCTATACCAATAAAGAAGGAAGAGCGGCGAACCCTAACGCAACTTGGGAGAGAGCTTTAAAAGCTAATATTGGGGTCGAATTAGAGATGTTCTCTCATCTGACATTAATTGTGGATGTATTTAATGAGCATCGCTCAAGCATACTAATGGAACGTAAGACAATTCCACCATGGTTTGGTTTGGATAACCCTTATGAAAATATTGGTGAGACAAAATCGAGAGGTTTTGAAATGACAATGGGTTGGAATCAAAATATCCGAAAAGATTTCAACATCAATGCAAAAGCAATTACCAGTTTCTCACAAAACAGAGTTGTATTCAGAGATGATCCTGCAAAAACACCCGATTACCTAAAAGATGCAGGTAAACCTATTGGGTCTGATTATACATTAAAAACGGATGGTTTGTATCAAGACTGGGATGATGTTTACAATTCTCCAGGTTCTATTTGGGGACAAGAAAACCGTATTCCGGGAGATCAGAAATATGTCGATTATAATGGGGATGGTATCATCGATGATTTAGATAAAGTGGTAGCAGAATATCAAGATTACCCTATGCTTTCTTATTCACTACAACTGGGGTTCACTTATAAAGGAATCATGTTGACTAGTTTATTTACAGGAGCTTCAGGAGTTCAAAAATCAGTACCAGATGCACTACTTTATGAATTTACAAGTGCAGATTATGAACAAGCCAATCCTCATAATTTAAATGCTTGGACACCAACCAATACGGATACGAATGTACCTATTTTAAGATCAAATAATACAACAAGGTTACACAACCAACAGTACAGTGATTATCAATTTCAGAATGCTAATTATTTACGCTTGCAGAGAGTGGAATTGAGTTATATGATCCGTTCTAAACGAATGAAGAAGACCATGGGTATAGGTAGTATCCTAGTGTATGTTGGTGGAAACAACTTATTTACGCTCACTAAAATGGATAAAAGGTTTGACCCTGAGGCAGCTACACTGTCTTCCTATCCATTAATTAGAAGCTACAATACTGGTTTAACGGTTAAATTCTAAATGATATGAAAAAGAGATTATTACTAATTTTGATAAGCATGATAGGATTTAGCTCTTGTGAATCTTATCTCGATGGTGTTGAAGAATCGATAGTAACAGACGAAGATATTTTCTCTAACTATAACGACTTTAGAGCCCATTTAGATTATGGTTATAAAGGACTTTTCAACTATCATTTATATAAGCAAAATACAGCGGTAAGTACTGTTTCTGATCAGTTTCAATGTCCAAGTAATACTGCTTGGCAAGACTATGCTCAGTACGTAAATACTGGAAACTACGATAACTCTGCTGGAGCTTTTGAAGTTGGTTGGGAAAAAGGAAATGGTTATGGTGAAGCATCCACTTTTTACAATGCCATGACTGCTTTGAGAGTTGTAAATAATGTTATTGAGCAAGCTGAAGTATCTACAGCGATTACTGAATCACAAAAAAAGGACCTCTCCGGACAAGCTTATTTCTTAAGAGCGTTCTTCCATTTTGAATTGATTAAAAGGTATGGTGGTATTCACTATATCGATAGGGTGTATGAAGTAGATGAAGATCTTGATTTTGAAAGACTCTCATACGAAGAAACTACACAAAGAATAATTCAGGATTGTGATATAGCAATTGGACTTTTATCAAAGAGCAGATCTGGACCAAATTATGGGAGAGCAACAGCTACAATGGCTCAGTTTCTAAAAGGGATGGCACTATTATATGATGCTAGCCCTACCATGAATATTGCCAATGGGTACGGTGAAGAATACAATGAAGAAAAATGTAGAGTTGCAGCCATTGAGATTGCAAACACACTACAAATGGCTGATGAAGCAGGTTTATCATTAGTGAACGGAACCACTTTTGAAAAGTACAGAGAGATTTTTTATAGTAGAAATAATGTAGCTTCTAGGGAATGTATTTTCCCATTAATTCAGAAAAATTTCATTACATACGGAAGTACACTGAAGCAATTATATATCCCAAGATCTTTTGGCTTAAGTAACAATAGGTATACGCTAGCGACTCACAATTTAGTGAGATCATTCGAGACTACTAATGGATTGGCGATCGAAGATGATCCGGAATATGATCCTCAAAATCCATATGAAAATAGAGATCCTCGACTAAGCTATTCTGTATTATACCATGGTCACTCACATGGTATAGATGGTAAAGGAGAGCCTAGAGTATTAGACTTTTCTTATGATAGTGAAGGAAACTCAGACTTAAATGGCATTGATATTAGGGGGGCTGGGCCCGATATCGTCACAGGATATTATATGCGAAAATTCTGGCCAGAAACTGCTAACCCTTGGCAACAGGATGGTAACTATTATATGAATTGGAATTACATGCGACTAACGCAGGTGTACTTGGATTATGCCGAAGCAGTCAATGAAGCGTATGGCCCTTATGGTACAGCTGACGGTTACTCATTAACAGCAGTAGATGCTATTAATATTGTAAGAGAAAGGGTGGGTATGCCAGCGGTTAATGCAATGTATCTTACAGATAAAGCCACTTTCAGAAAAAGAATCTGGAATGAGAGGAATGTTGAGTTAAATGGAGAGTTCCAACGTTGGTTCGACATGAGAAGGTGGCACATTGCCCACCTAAGAGAAAATAAAGAGATAAAAGGAATGCACATTGTTAGGGATAATACTACTGGAAAAGAAACATTCACAGTAGTTGATGTCACGGGTACAACAAGAGTTTTTGAAGAGAAACACTATTGGTACCCTTTCTCTAGAGATGTGATTTTTATGACTGAAAAATTTAAACAAAACCCTGGTTGGTAAAAATATTGAATGATGAGAAAAGCAATTCAAAAATACCCGCTTTATAGCTTCATAATTGGGGTGCTGATAACATTGATTACTTCTTTGACAAGTGTTGCTCAAAGTAAATCATATGTTGAAGTAAAATGTAGAGTATTAGATGAACGACACTTCCCGATTCGAGGAGCTATATTAACGGTAACTTTATTAGACGGAACAGAAGATGTTTTCTATTCGGATAGTGATGGCCAAGTAGTAGTAAGTGGCTTAGAAGGTGATGAAGTATCCATTGAAGCAGAAGGGATGAAATCGCTAAAATATATTCTGAAAACTACTGAAAAGAAAAAGGGGTTCTTTATGAAGCCATTAAAATTACCATTCGAAAAGGTAGTATTAGAAGGAGGGTATCAAATCCAAAAAAGAGAAGATGCAACGACTTTCTCGACAAAAATTGATGACCAATATTTAAGTCATACTTATGGTATCAATGTAGGAACTTCCTTAACGGGAACAGACCCAAGTGTATTGGTTGAGCAATTAACAAGTAATCCTGGTTGGGATGTTTCCAATATCACTATCAGAGGTCTAAGTACAACAGGTGATAATGCACCGGCAGTATTTATCGATGGTTTCGAAAGAAGTATTTATCAACTGAATATTGAAGAGGTAGAATCTATTGAATACTTAAAGGATATTAGAGCTAAGATCTTAGTAGGACCTGCTGCTGTAAATGGCGTCATTTGGATTACAACGAAACAAGGGCAGGCTGTGAAGAGAAAAATCGATGTTGGTTACGAAAGTGGGATTCAAACACCTACAACATCACACCATTATTTAGATAGCTACAACTCTGCTTTATTGTACAATGAGGCAAGAGCTAATGATGGACTTTCTCCCTTTTATTCTGAAGATGCGTTACAGAAGTTCAAAGATGGTTCAGACCCTTTTAGATATCCAAACAATGACTTTTCAGCATTACTACTTAAAGATCAGACACAATATCAAAAGGCCTATGTAACATTAACTGGAGCGACAAGAAATAGTAAGTATTCTGTGAACCTTGGTTACCAAAATCAAGAAGGAATGGTTACAGAAGGTCCAAAAAATGGTTTAGATAGGTTTAATATCAGAGCCAATCTAAAAGCAAGAATGAATCAAGTGATTACATTGAATGCGAACATTTCAGCAAGAACCGAAATTATCAATACCAGTACATTAACAGGAAGAGACTTCTTTGATATGATGTCGACCCATAGACCTATGGATTACCCAATCTATGTCGAAGAAAATATGATCAAGGAAGGAGAAGCGGCAGGTTTTGGGGTGTCAAGGCTGTCCAATAAAAACCTTTATGCTGAAGTGACAGAACGAGGGTATCAAAGGGAGCAACGTATTATTGGGCAAACCAATATGGGATTAGATTTTAATTTAAAGCAGATTACTGAAGGACTATCAGCTGATGTAAATGTTGCTTTGGATACTTATAATAGCGTTACATATGGTCAAAATGCAAGTTATAATGCCTACTTACCGGTATATAAAGGAGATACTTTAAACCAGTTTATTCAAAAAGGAAGAAAAACAGAACTAAGTAAACAAAGCAAGACCTCTGACGATGTTTTTAGAGGATATGCCATGTACAGTAGAATTAAATATGATAAATCTTGGAACGATCTACATAATATCTACCTACAAGGAATGTACAGTTTTGTTAGAGAGGAATACAAATCTTCGGTGCAGGAACCTCAGAATATGACAGCTTCCTTTTTGGCGTCGTACAGGTTTAAAGACAAGTACATTATTGAGGGGGTGGTAAGTCATTATGGTACAAACAGATTGGATAAGAACTCGGGTCATTTAAACTATGTAGCAAGTTTGGGATGGGTATTATCGGAAGAAAACTTTATGTACAATAGCATTTTTGACTATCTAAAGGTAAAAGCTAACTATGGTTTAATGGCTACTGATAGGAATTTTATGAATCATAGGTTACATCAAAATGTTTGGAGTCAATCGGGCAATGTATACTTTGGGAGTAACAACAATACGACACTAAAGCCTACTGAACTAGAGCATACAGGAACAGAGCTTTTAGACTGGGAAAAGCAAAAGGAATTAAATGTTGGCATCGAAGGTAGAATATTTAGAAGATTAAGCTTCTTTGGTAATTATTTTTATAACTACCGTTACGATATTCCTGAACAAGTGGATAATAAAATGATCAATGGTATGCCTTATGCTCAGTATGAAAATTATGGAGAGGTGAAAAACCAAGGAGTAGAAGTAGCATTAAATTACCAAAACAAAATCAAGCATTTTAGATATGCTATTGGTGTTGGGGGAATGTACTCTCAAGCCATTCTTATGGATGGTAATGTTATTCGTTATGAAGAAGACGGAATGAATAAAATAGGTAAACCTGTAAATGGGATTTATGGCCTACAGGCAGACGGTTTATTTCAGTCTTATGAAGAAATACAGAGTCACCCTCAACAAATGTATGGAACAGTTCGCCCAGGAGATATCAAATACATAGACCAAAATGGTGACGGCGTAATCAACGAACAAGATCAGGTATTGATTGGAGATAGTTTTCCCGATTTTGTATTGAACAGTTCCATTAAACTGAATTATAAAAACTTTGAGTTATTTGCTCAATTTTCAGGGGTGATAGGAAGGGAAGTAGTATTGAATAATGCTTACTACTGGAATTATGGCGAAGGAAAATATTCTGATGTTGCCTTAGATCGATGGTCAGAATCTAACCCTAATGGTACATACCCAAGATTAACCACCAAAGAATACCAAAATAACTTTCAGAACAATAGTTATTGGATAGAAAATGGTAACTACCTCCGCTTAGACAACTTACAACTGACTTATCGATTGCCAACTAAGAAATGGACAAATAATGTGGTCAGTGGAATGAAGGTATATGCAAGAGGAAACAACCTTTTCACTTGGTCAAAACTAGAAAATGTAGACCCATCTAATCTGAATTCGGGTTATACCAATTTCCCACTTCTAACATCCTATGTTGTAGGAGTTCATGTAACACTATAAACAGAACTTAGTATGATGAAAAAGAATATATATTGGATAATTGTTAGCCTCATGCTGGGTTCATGTAGTAACTATTTGGAAACAAACTTTGATGGTTCTGTTTCTGATGAAAACGTTTGGACCAACCCGGTATACGCTGAAGGTGTGTTGTTAAATGCCTATGAAGCAATACCAGATAACTACAGTGTAGAGAATGGAACCTTTATGGATTGTGCAACAGATAATGCAGTTACTAACGACTATGGTAGCCTGATCTATCAGAATGCCAATGGAGGTTGGAGAAGTGACAACAATAACCTGGGACAATGGGAAAATTGGTATATGCAAGTCGAATACATCAATCTTTGGTTAAAATATGGTGACCAAGCCAATTATTACCTATCTGATGGCCATTTAAATGAGCAAATCAAAAAGAGGTTGACAGGTGAGGCTCATTTCCTAAGAGCATGGTATTATTTTAAATTACTACAGTCGTTTGCAGGTATAGTTGATGGAGAAATGATGGGAGTTCCCTTATACCGTTTTCCTTTAGAAGGGAATATTGATAAGGCCAATAAAATCAAAAGATCTACCTATGAAGAAGTCTTGGAATTTATCCTAGAGGACTGTAATATTGCTATTGAAAAACTTCCTGAAGATTATGATGGTAATGACCATGTTGTTGGTGAAACTCATGTGGGTAGAGCAAATGCAATTGCTGCGATGGCATTAAAATCAAGAGTGTTATTGTATGCAGCAAGCCCTGCCTTTTCAAAATCAGATTGGAGTGAAGTGGCTAGAGTTTCTTTAGAGCTATTAAGTAAAACCAGAACATCACTACCAAAAATAAATTGGGATAACCTGGATTCTTATTACAACACACAAAATCATAATGAAATCATTATGAGAAAGTTTGATCGTAATAATAACTTCTTTAAACAAAACTATCCTCCATCTTTAAATGGAGAAGGTCGAACATCTCCATCACAAAACCTTGTCAATATATTTTTTGGAAGTGATGGTTACCCGATCGACCACCCATTAAGTAATTATGATCCAGACAATCCATACAAGAACAGGTCGAACCGTTTCAATGGTACAATCGCATACAATGGATCAAATTTCAGAGGTACTATCGAAACTTATATTGGTGCTTTTGACGCAGAAGGTGAACATATATTTACGACTAGAACAGGGTATTATTTAAGGAAATGGATGACTTCCAGAGCGGGAACAGATGAAGTGGATTCTAGTATTGGTTTACATTATTATGGTCTTTTCAGGTATGGAGAAGTTTTTCTAAACCTTGCTGAGAGTATAAATGAATGGGTTGGCCCCGATGTCAAAGTATCTTTTGGAGGACTATCGATGAGTGCAAAAGAAGCAATCATTGAAGTAAGAAGAAGGGCAGGAATTAAAAGCACAGAGTACGTCGATGAGGTAGCTGCAATGGGACAAAGTGAATTTAGAAAATTGATTCATAGAGAGAGAAGAATAGAACTTTGTTTTGAAGGACATAGATTCTGGGATATTCGAAGATGGAACGATCCTCTAAGTACAACCATATCAGGAGTAAGAATTACAAAAATGGGAGAGGATGAATTCCAATATGATTACCCAATGGTTGAACAAAGAAACTATTCAGAACATATGAGATTTGGTCCTATTCCCTTAAAACAGGTGACTTTAGGCTTAAGACAAAATGATGGTTGGTAAATAATATAACAGAAATGAAAAAATATATTTTAATCGTATTAGTACTTCTTACAGTGACGAGCTGTAAGTATGAAGAATACATAAATGACTATGATTACACAACAGTGTATTTCTCTTTCCAAACTCCTATTCGTACATTAATTGTTGGTGAATATGAGGCCATCAAGTTAGGGATTGCCATGGGTGGCAAGAGAGAAAATAAAGTAGATGAATGGGCACATTTTGAAATAACACCTGAATTATTGGCAGGGACACCCTATAAAATTTTGCCAAGTGAAGTATATACTCTTGAGAATGACCATGAGATTATTATACCTAAAGGTGAAATGCAAGGAGATATCACGGTTTCTTTTAATATGGAACAACTGGCTTCTTTGGATGAACCTGTTACAGAATATGCATTGCCTGTAACAATTACATCTACTTCTTTAGACAGAATTCATGAAACAAAGAATAGTACTATTATAGCCATCAAGTATATCGCAAATCTTGATGGAACTTGGTACCATAAAGGAATAACAAAAGGTTTAAACCTAAATTCCGATTCCACTTGGGTAAGAACATATACTCATTCCACATTGGAGAAAAACCATACTTGGGTATTGAATTCCCTTACATCAACAAAAGTAGAAAGTAATGGTATTGGCTATTTGGAAGGAAGCTTACAGATTGACTTAAATGATGACCATTCACTTTTTGTTACAGCAACCGACGAAGAGAACTTTATATCTAAAAGTGCCTCATTGTCCAATGACAAGAAGGAAATTTATTTATCGTATTCTTTTCAAAGAGACACTTTGGTCTATGAATCGACAGACACTTTAATCTTTGCGGATAGAAATATAGTGTTCGAAACTTGGTAGAAATACTTATACTCTTTTAATATAATAGGAGCTGTTTCAATTCTTTTTTGGAGCAGCTTTTTTTATACTACAATGAATCCCAAATAGTAGATATATCCCCCTATAATTTTAATATTTCTCTCATTTTTTCATTGATCTAAAACCTAATTTTACCGTATGAATGATATTAAATAACTGATTTAGAGATGAAATTACAACTATTAACTTTACTATTACTGAATACTTATTTACTTCTTGGACAGACGAAAAAAATAGTCATTGCTGAATGTAATCCATTTAATAATTATAGTCAGAATAGTGCTTATCTAAAAAGCATGAACTGTCTATCTAATGGCTATAAAGTCAATCAGTTAAATGCAGGTAAACTAAGGACTTTTGTACCACTAATTTCTCAAGTATCCTATCCATTAAATTTACAAGATGCGGTATTGTTCGAGATGGAATCTGCAAGTAAAATGGGGATTAATGCATTTCGTTTTCCTTACTATATCATGGCTAATCCTAGTTATGATGAAGCCTTTTTAGAAGTACTCAACCAATACTTTACTACAGCACAGGAGAAAGGACTAGAATTTCAGTTTTCAATCGAAGTGATTCTGAGGAATAATAACAAACAGATCAGTCATCAATTTTATCAAAAGATGTTGACGGACCGATTGGGGAAAATCTTTGAAGGCAGACAAAACTCTACTTCATGGTTAAGGGATAAGGAAGGAAATATTATGCTTTTTGTCAGAAATCCAGAATATATAGAAGAGTATTTCTACACTAAAAAACATCAACAGAATGCTAAAGAAATAAAAGGTTTGTTGGAAGATATTTCTTTGCAATTTAATAAAGTACTTTCTAAAGTGAATGCTTCTTGTAGTATTGTGTATTACAATAATTATATCAAGGATTTGAACTATGCAAAGAAAGTATCGAATTACTTTTCACTGATGTATTACCCTCCTTTAAAACAGTTCAGGGAAAAAGAGATGGATAATATTTCAGTTTTCTGTAAACGCAAGATGATTCCTTTTATTCAACCAGTGTACAACCAAGTTCACAATAATAGATTAAAATGGAAATCGAATAACAAATATGTGGGCAAAGCATACAAAGAAGAGCTTGATCCAAATGATGTTTATCTCAATCCAAACCCTAAAGACTTTAGTAAGAATTTTGTAAAAACATTAGATCAAGCAATCAGAAGAGATGCAGACTTTATCGACTTAACATCATGGAATAATTATGATGAAGGATCACACATAGCTCCAGAAATGCATCTACAGTTTTCTTTGAGTGAGATTCTAAAATTCAAACTTTCTGATTGGAGAAACGAACTTACAAAAGTAACAGAACAATGCCATATCAATCAATACTCTACTACGTCAACATATAATTTAGGAACAGTAGATGAGGTTGCAGATAAGATTGCTTTTGAGTTGGTGACATTGCTTAATTCACCGGCTGATTTATATATCAATGGTCAATTTTATCAAGTATTGCAATCAGGGTTAACTGTAATTGATTATCCATCAGAAATAGCAAAAGCAAAAAAATACTCAGTTAGAAGAGGTGCTACTAAAGTTTTCGAACAAAAACTAGTACAAATTCCCAAAAGGGAGTTTTCAGATACGATCTATTTTTCATCTTCGACAGCTGATGAAAAATTATGGAAGGAATATACCCAGTCAATTATCAATAATTATATTCAAAACCAAAAAAGTAGATTCTTATTAAGCAGTGAGGAAACGGCGATGTGGTACGATGCTTTATTTACATACACAGTCCAAAAACGTAAGAATCTATTACAACATGATATCAATTCTAGTACCTATAAGAGTAATAGAGAAAAATATGAGAAAGAATACTATAATGCAATAAGAGGACCTCTGACAAAGTTTAATTATGATGTATTCTTAGAAATGGAAAATGATCAAAAACGAGGGAAAGGTATTGTTACTGAGGATGAAAAAGAACTATTATTTCTTGATTATAACCTCTTACCAGAGTCACATCAAGGAGAATTAAAGTAACAGCGGAGAGTTGGTTTCAATAGAAATATTACTAGATTTGTTAGGTAATTAAAACCGCAAAAACTAACTTCTAATTAAGTAATGCAACTATTGAAAAAGACTTTCTTTCCCAATATATGGGAAACGCTATTGTTCACTATTTTTCTTTTAGGTGAAGTATACCTGAGTAAACAATTGGGTGATTTTCTTAAATCAAGTGATGTTCCTGAATTTTTAATTTTGACGATGAAGAATATCCTTCTTCTCTCTTTGATCACTTATCTTGTTTATCGATATCAGCAGTATAGAAATAGCAATACAAAGCTTGAGATAAGTAAAGTTAATGCGATGATCGTACTTTTTTCTATATATGCTCACTTCTGTATAATAATAGCTATTGGTCCACTTACATTGATTCCTTGGTTTAATGAAGCGTTAAAAGAAATCGCAGTACCTTTAGAAACGAATATTCCACTAAAAGCAGCAATTGTAGTATTCATTGCACCTTTTTTGGAGGAAGTCTTATTTCGAGGAATTATTCAAAGAGGCCTATTAAAAAACTATTCTCCATGGATAGCTATTACAGTTTCAGGGTTAGCTTTTGGTCTTTGTCATATTATTAATGGTTCAGTTGTTCAATTTATATTTACGGCTGTTTATGGGCTTTTTTGGGGTTGGATTTATTATAAAACAAGGAATCTTTCCTATACAATAATCCTCCATATATTTCAGAATGGGATAACGTTTATACAATTATTAAAACTAAATGGAGCTCCACAGACCAATGAATTTGATTTTGAAGACCCTATTATGATGGTAAGAACGATCTCAACCGTCGTCATTTTCTCTTTAAGTGCATTATTTTTTAATAAACTTATTATTTTGAAATTAAATGGTCAAAATGAAGCCGTAGAGGAAAACAGAAATAAAATAAGCATTACAGAATAATATGTTAAAGGATGATTCTTTTTTAGGTGATGAATATAACCCCTTTAATTTCTTCGATCGATTTGGAGAAGAAGTGGGAGGAGAGAGAATAAATGATGAATTCCATCTGAAAAATGAAGAGATAGGAGAAATCCATTCTATTCTATATAAGTACATGGATGCCTTATTTATTGGCGTAACGGATATAAATCTAAATAAGGATCTTACATTTAAAAATAAACCATTGCATGATCATAAATATGTAAGTATCAGAATTGGTCAAGCAGGTAATTTTGACAACAAAACGGCTTTACTAAGAGATAGTATTTATATCTATAATAATCTCCAGGAATTCGAAATAAGTTACCCTGCAAATACCAATATGAGATGGTTATTTATCCGTTTTCCTTTGGCTTTTTATGACCTCTTTTCGGAAGATTCTCAATCCAAATTATATGAGTTGATTTCTAATGATGAACCTTGGTTTTACTACAGCCCTATTCTTCCACAGATTGAAACTTTATTAAAAGACATCTATTTATGTTTAGAAGATAAGAGTATCCGTAGAGCTATTTTCCTGTCAAAGTCCATAGAACTGATTACTCAATTAAGATTACATGGGGATAAAAATCAGTTTAAAAACATCGTCTACAATATACATTCTGATGATCTGAAGTTAATGATTGAGGTAAAGGATGAAATTCTAAAGGACTACAGTCATCAACCTAATTTGGATCAGTTATGTAAGAAGTTTGGTATTAGCGAATCGAAATTACAGCGGACATTCAAAAAAGTTTTCCAGAAACCAATCCTTCAGTTTTTTAACACACAAAGAATCACAGAAGGAAGAAAGATGGTGAAACAAAACACCAAAGACCTTACACAGATTGCACTAGAGTTAGGTTTTTCAGACCTTTCTCATTTCAGTAAAGTGTATAAAAAGCAATTTGGAGTTCGACCATCGGAAGATAAACTAATGAGTTAACAAGTAACTATTTTAAGTGACGATTAGTTTTTATACATTTAAAGTTCCAAAATGAACGCTGAGAATGGACTTTCGAAACTACGCTTTAACTTATATATTTACCTTTTTTACACTACTTACTTTTGCTCAGGAAATGCCCATCCCTGATCGAGGTATTAAACTGAAATCGACTTCACAATCCGTTGATATCGATAGTAAAAAATATGCCTTGGTAATCGGAACAGACGAGTACAAAGGAAAACCAGTTTGGGGAGATTTAAAAAATGCTGAATATGATGCCGAAAGTATCAAAGAGATTCTAAATGTAAAGTATGGTTTTACGACCCAGTTATTATTATCTCCAACTAAGAATGACGTTTTCAAAGCATTAATCTCTTACCATAAAAAGCTAAAAAGTAATGATAGGTTTCTTCTGTTTATTGCTGGCCATGGAGATTATGATAAAACAATTTATGATGATGGATTTTTGGTGTTTCAAGATTCAAAAATTCCTTCTGAAGACTTAACTAGAAGTACTTATCTTGGGTATCAACAACTGAATAATATCTTGAATGCTTTACCATCAAAACATGTCGGTATTATATTGGATGTTTGTTTTGGAGGGACTTTTAATAGTAAGGTGGGGTCTTATCGGTCTGGTAATACTCAAGTATATCAAGGGAAAAGCAGTCAAGATTTTGCCCGACAAAAACTAGCTAAAAAATCTAGATTATTCTTGACTTCAGGGGCATTAGAACCCGTTCCTGATGGATACGCTGAAAAGCATTCACCGTTTTGTTATCTATTACTAGATGCTTTGGAACATGGAGATAATAAAGGGCACCCTATTACTTTATCTTGGCTACATCAGCAGGCACAACTAAATATCACAGAATCACTTTATGGATATTTCGGCGATAACCAACCCGGAAGTGAATTTATCATAGGCGGTATTAAAAGTGAAGACAATTCGTCACTAGTAAATAAAATCCTGGAAGAGAAAAACCTTAAACAAAAAGCAGAAAAGAAAGAGAGAGAATCAAGAAGTTTGGTACTTGTTCAGAAAGCCAGAGAAGCTTATTTCCATAAAAATTATAGTAAGGTCGTTCAATACCTAGATGACGCATACCAATTAGATTCTAGTAATACTGTCGTACAGGATATTTATTACAAAATGATGCTCGAAAATGATTCCCTTTATTTTGAGCAAGTATTAAGTAAGCTACCCTTAAAAAAGGAACGGTTAGTCAGTGAGTCGTCTGCTGTCATTAATGATTTACCAATTAGATTATTTGATGTCGATTATGATAATCAAAAAATTGTATTAATCAGTAATCAACAAATTCAGATTATTGATTTTGATGGAAATCTACTTACATCAAGAACAGATACACAAGCGGAGAAAATACTACAGGTTACGTTTCAAAACAACCAAATTTATATTCATAAAGGCAGTAGTTTTATTGTTTTGGATGGAAATTTAGATGAGAAATATTCAATACCGTTGAAGCAGAAATCAAGTTTAAATTTACCTTCTCATTTAAATTTTAAAGTAGCAAAAGATAATGAATATGTCCTGCTTCCCTCTTCTTTAAATCACCATACACTCTACAAAGGAAAAAAGTTAGTTACTGAAATTCAGATAGGTGATATAACGGCTCTTCGTTCCATTGATTTTACTAATAAGAATCATATCACTTTCGAATACTATAAAGATGACCTGAGTACTTACCCATCAGACCCACCCATTTATTTCAAAAGCTATAATTTAAAAGGACAGCAAACAACCAACGAATACAATACACTTCAAAACTATCGTTTGTCTCACCAAACTATTTATAACAATTTTGGTCAAGAAGTATTTGAAGTGAAAAATAGTGATAAGGAGGCTCATATTATTATCAATTCAGATACGTTGTGTGATATATTTTATACCAACTCATCTAACGAACTTGTAAGGGAACACCTAAAAAACGATACCACAGGAGTAGAAAAGGTAGAAAGCAATTCTAAAGGGATAATTATTACTACCGAAAATAAATACCCAAAAGACTATATAGTGCTAGAGGATAGTATTGTTGTTATTGCTCATGAGAATGATATTACACTCACAAACCTATATTCAAATAAAATAATAAAGCGTTTTCGTTGCACAGACTATGTGAAAATGTTGGCTGGTAAAGATGAGAAGTCGTTCTTCCTATTAACCAAAGGATTTCTACAGCAGATTTCTAGCCAAGGAGAGGTACTTCATCAAATCAAAACTCCCCTGAATGAGTCCCTTTATTTATTTGCTAGCCCTAATGACAAGCACCTGATAATTGCCTATGAAAATTACTATTTCTCAGTAATAAATAATGATTTTATCTATGAGGCATATTTGTTCCAATCAGACCCCATTTTAAATGGCTCTCATATTGTAAGAGAAGTGAAATTTCTGACTGAAGATACTTATCTTATTTATGGTGATATAGGTATAGAGTCTTCTGAAATGCTCAATCGAAGTCCGAGAATTTTTAATCATAAAGGTCAGATAGTTAAAAGATTAAAAGGAGAGGTGTTTATAACCACAGAGTATATAAATGCCATTGAAAGTATAAAATCAAACCACTGTATAATTGCAGCGTTTGATAGTGAAAAACAGTCACCTTTACTTTATGAAATCAATAAAAAGGGAGATATTACCCACCAGTTTGCCATGCCTGAGTATACAGATCAGATGGAACATTATATCTATAAGTTAGATGAAACAAGTTTTGTTTACAGTGATCAGAATACAACAAAAATTTATCATTGGAGTGGTGAACATTGGATAGATATCACAAACATTCAACTCATCAATTCTGATTCTTTATTGACAACCAAAAACATAGAAACCTCTTTTCAGTTAGATGCTTGGAACAGTAATTCTCATTTTATCTATCTGTTGAATAAAGATGGTCAATCAAAAGGGCCCTATATCAAGAAAATTTTTTTAAAAGATAGTCAGACTATTCAGTTTTTATCATTAGATGGTACACCATCAACAGCTTTCCTCAATACAATCAGTGATTCGATTTTTTATGGAAGTAATAAAGACGAATTTGCTATGAATGTTGTTCAACGGGATAGTATTGAAGAAAAGTTTTCTAGAGTTTCAGAAGTACCCATCCAAAAGTCTAATGTTATACAAAACAACTTAGAGTATATTCCAATTCTTCTTTCAGATGAAGTAAAAGCATATAATAGAAAAAAGACTAATGTTTATACTCCCATTGAACATTATATTCATATTAATGATAGCCTAATTATTCTATTCAATTCATCTAAACCTCAGCTACAAAAGAGTACAGTTGAGATCTATAACATCAATACAGCCCAGAAAATATATACATTTAAGGATCAATACCATCCGGATGAATTCAAATTTAATTATGATGTAGCCAATAACATTTTGTTCCTTACTAGTTGGAGAAGTGGTAAGAAATCAATCTTTATCAACCTGACTAATTACAATAAATTGGAAGTTAATTATTCTGCGAGTAATATTATTTTTGATCATGAATTGATTGCTCATAAAACTGACCAAGATTTTATACAGGTGAATACTATCAACTCATTAGAAGAAGTAGCCTTGATTCAACCCGAGAAAGAGGTCTATTATTACAGTAAGGGAAGAACAAAACAGTATTCTCCTTCATTGCAAGATCTAATATATGATGGTAAAAGATATTTACTAAAAACAAATCATTACCTCTATGAATTAGATATTGAAAATCAGAAATTATTACCGATCGAACAAGAAACTAGTCTAACCAAACTCAATAAATTTAAATTGAAAGTTAGGGGAAATACGGTGGAATTAGTCAAGGAATATTACCGAAGAAATTCCCAAAACTCTTCTTTTGGCTATCAGTGGATCTTTAAAGATTCTGTACTGAAGGAAATTACCTTACCATTAAATAACCA
Source organism: Flammeovirga agarivorans (assembly GCF_012641475.1). Classification (NCBI taxonomy): domain Bacteria; kingdom Pseudomonadati; phylum Bacteroidota; class Cytophagia; order Cytophagales; family Flammeovirgaceae; genus Flammeovirga; species Flammeovirga agarivorans. Next base: position 203,574 of record NZ_JABAIL010000009.1, read on the forward strand.
AGAAGATGTTTTAAAGGTAGTATATAAGAGTGATAATTTAATAGTATTACAAAATAAAAAATCATCTTTCTTTTTTGACTATTCAAAAGAGCAAAAGCTGAGTTATATCAATGAAAATGTAGCATTTACGACTTTAAACTACAATAGCCAACATGAACTGTTTACAGGAGTAGTAGATAACAATATCTATGTGATTGATAAGAATGGAGTGCAACAATCTCATTTAAAATTAAATCACAATGTAGAATCTGCTGCAATTGTAGACCATCAACTAAGAATTTTCATTTACTCAGATAATACAGTAGAAGGAGAGATCAATGTTGGAGAAAATAAATCAGGGTATTATCAGGTTCCATTATTTCAGAAAGGACTTTTAAAATTGAGAGAAGAGGTGTTATTCAAATAAAAAAACTCACAGCGATAGAATACCACTGCGAGTTTGACCTTTAATAAATTGATATGTTCTACTTATTTGCTTAAAGTATTACCGTACTTATCAATAATATTCAACTGAACATAGTTCAGAATACCTGAATACTGTGACCCTTTTACTTTATAATTATCTGTTACTGCTGTACCAGAATCTTTACCTACATCTAATGTTTCATCCAGTGAGTATAGGTTAGGAACAGTTTTATCAACTCTACCGATTCCTATCTCTTTACCATCTGCAAACAATTTAATTGAAGCTGGAGTATATGGTTTCTTTTCATCCATTACTATTTCCGCCTTTATACTTGTTACACCAGAAGGTACTTTTACTTTAGATTTGATGGAGAATTTGTCTACACTATTGCAATACTCATAGTATACATAACCCGACTTATCTACTCTTAATACAAATCCTGCAAATCGACCTCCTTGAGTGATTAATACACCTTGATCTCCTTTTTTGTAACCATCTAAATTCGCTTCTAAAGTATGTGATTGGAATTTCGTAAATGGAGTAGCTCCTTCAGGAATACGTAAGCCATTTGGATATCTAAACTCATTTAACCCTGCCGTTAGCGATGGTCTAAATGATGAACGGAAACGCTCAGTTCTTCTATCATCAATTGGTAAGGCATTACCTTTGGCTGCTTCTGCGAAGAACAAGTATTTCATGTACTCAAGCTTTTCTGGCATTTTCTCAGCCATGTTTTCGGATTGTGAAAAATCTTTAGAAAGGTCATATAACTCCCATTCCATATCTGTGATATTCACTTGACCCGTTGAATTCGACTCCCAAGGGATATTACGCATTGCACCTGCCCACCATCCATCATGGTAGATACCTAAGTTACCAAGGATTTCAAAATATTGAGTGGTATGTGTTTCAGCGGCATCTTCATCATTAAATGAATACACTAAAGATGTTCCATCAATTGGTTCTTGTGGAGCACCGTCAATTTCTTTTGGCATTTCAATACCAGCTACTTCTAATAGAGTAGGAGCAATATCAGTAACATGAGCAAACTGAGTTCTTACTTCACCTCTTTCGTCAATACCATTCGGATAAGAAATAGCCATAGCATTACGTACACCACCTAAGTGAGAAGCAATTTGTTTGGTCCATTGATAAGGTGAGTTGACTGCCCAAGCCCAAGCAGCAGGCATATGGTTAAAATAATCTTCAGATCCTAATCGATTACTTTTTACAGCCTCCACTTTATCTTCCCATTTTTCGGGAACACCATTAAAGAAAGCCATCTCATTCAATAAGCCTTCAATTCCACCTTCTGCAGAAGCACCGTTATCGCCAGCAATGTAAACAAAGATAGTATTGTCCATCTTGCCCATATCTTCTACAGCATCGTATAACCTTCTGATTTGGGTATCGGTATGCTCAGTAAACCCAGCGAAAACTTCCATCATTCGAGCATAAACCATACGTTGTTCATCCGTTAAAGAGTCCCAAGCAGGCAACGATTCAGGACGTGGAGTCAATTGAGTATCTGCTGGAATAATACCTTTTGCTTTCATATTGTTAAAAGCTTGCTCTCTGTAAACATCCCAACCGGCATCGAATTTACCTTTATATTTTTCAATATATTCTGCAGGTGCTTGGTGTGGAGCATGAACTGCACCAGGTGAAAAGTAAACGAAAAAGGGTTTGTCTGGAGCTACAGCATTGACCGATTGAATATAGTTGATCGCCTTATCAGCCATATCAGTGGTTAAGTGATAAGGAGAACCGTCAACATTAGTTTCAGGAGCTTCAATTCTTTTTCTATCCTCCACTAAGGCAGGGTGGAATTGGTCAGTGTCACCACCTAAGAATCCATAAAAATAATCGAAACCTAGATCATTGGGCCAACGATCAAAAGGGCCAGTAAAAGAAGCCTCCCAATCGGGTACATTATGGTTTTTACCATACCAAGAGGTAGAATATCCTTTCTGTTGAAGAACTCTAGCAAAAGAACCAACTTCTTTTGGTAGTTTCATAGTATAGCCATCGTTACCGGTACCAATTTCCATAATAGCACCTGTTTCGGCTCTATGATGATTTCTACCTGTTAATAAAGAGGCTCTTGTTGGCGAACATAAAGCAGTGGTGTGAAAACGAGAATAGGTTAAACCGTTTTCTGCAATTTCATCGAAAGCAGGTGTTTCAATCTGTCCACCCATATGTCCCATTTGGGCATAACCTACATCATCTAATAAAATAAGAACAATGTTAGGAGCTTCACCTAAGTTATTTTCTCTAAAGTTTAATTGTGTTGGTGCAGAATCTTTGGATTCATGTACTGTAAGTCCTTTTACTTCTTGAGCTGTTGAAGTAAGTGGCAAAGCAGCAGCTAATACAATTGCACTAATACTTTTTCGTAATCTTCTTGTAAACATACTTTTTGTTTTTGTTGATAGTACAAATGTAGCTTACAAGACAAGTGAATTACTGTTATATTCCAAGATTCGATTGGTATAAAACAGGCAAAATGATGAGGTGCTGAATTTTACCTTAAAACTTATAAATGATACCGTTTTTCATAGTATAATTGAGTTGGTCGATGGGTACATAGGGTTGATTATCATACCATAATGTAAATTTATTGTTGAAGGTAAGTGAAGAAGATATCTTAAAGTTGATATTTGTCTCTCCACTAATTCTGTAATTCTGAGCATCAGTAAAGCTACTCTGATGGTAAACGATAAAGTTTAAATAGACTGTTTCATTATAGTCTAGTCTATACTTTAGATATAGATTAGAACGGAATAATTTAGGACTGGCAGTTGTTATGATCGTCTCGGTATCTGTCACTTCTTCCCATCGCCAATCTTCTATTTCATAAAAGGTACCTACGCCAAAAATTAGTACAGTATGTTCTTTTCTGAAGAATCTCCATCGGGCATTTCCTCCTAATAACAGCCTTTCATTCATACCTTTTACTTGGTCATACTGAGCTTGTGTGAAAGCTTCAAATGATAGACGCTTATGTTTTCTAAACTTTGATCTAATATGAATAAAACCATTCTGTAAAAGGTCAAAACCTTCTGAATTTAATAATGACAAGTCAGCTAGAACGATAAAATCATGTTTTTGACCGACATGGGCAAAGTTTCCTTTAATACCTCCACCATAAGTCTCAATTTGTTGGTTGATCAGTTCGAAGTTGACATTAATATTACCAACCCATCTAGAAGAATCACCAACATCTAAACGTGACTTCTCAACATTCAGAATCTGAGCTTTTGATGTGATATGGATAAAAAATAGGGAGACAGTAAAAAAAATGTACAGAAAGTTCTTCATTTTGAAAAGAAGTATTGTCGTAATCTTAGTTTGTGAAAGTTCCTACAAATATAGGGAATCATTATTTACAGCCGAATTTTTTGTGCAAACCATTGCATTGCCCACTGAATTTTAACCTCCTACATTTGTAGCATAATTTATAGAGAGAGAATAAAATAATTTATTAACCCACTACCATTTTTTTATTACTGAATATCATATCAATACTAAGATAGTATTCTTGATAAATAGATTAGATTTGATAGACTTCTCCTTTTTCTTAAAAGGGAGAAGTTTCTTTTTTATTGGAAATCATTAAGAAGGAGGATTATAGAGGAATAACGGAATTTGGTATCTTTACTTCGAATATTAAATCAGACTCTGTCAATCGATTCTATACTAAGCTAAATGAAACCTAACCAACGAATTAAATTATCGGACCTTGCGTCTATGCTCAATTTGAGCACATCAACCATATCTAGGGCTTTAAACGATCACCCTAGAATTCCTACAGAAACAAAAAAGAAGGTAAAGGCTTTGGCCAAAGACCTATCGTATCATCCGAATCCTTTTGCGAAAGGTTTACTTCAGAAACAGACAAAAACCATCGGTGTCCTTATACCCACTTTCGGAGATGTCTTTTTTTCTAAAACACTGGAAAGTATAGAGGAAGAGCTTTTCGTTAGAGGCTATAAAATGATTATTGTCCGGTCTGGTAAAACAGCTGAACAGGAAAAAAAAGCCTGTTGGGAACTGGCAAAAAGTCATGTGGATGGAATAATTGCTGCCATAAGTTTTGATCATGAAAACATCTCTTTTATCAATGATATTAATGATGAAGGGATTCCTATGTTGTTCTTAGATAGAGTATTAGAATCTGTAGATGCCAACTTTGTGATATCCGACGACTACATAGGTGCGTTTAATGCTGTTAAGCATCTTATAGCCTCTGGAAGAAAAAATATCATACATCTAGAAGGTCCAGAAGAAGTATCAACAGCTTTTTTCCGAAGGCAGGGGTATGAAGAAGCCCTAAGAAGTGAAGGAATACCGATTCAAGAAAATTATATCATTCAGTGTAAATCAGAAAAGGTGGTAAAAGATAAATTAATAGCATTGGAACATCATTATGATGCTGTTTTCTGCTTTAATGATTATTACGCTTTTGAATACCTTGAATTTGCACAACAGCGGAATATACCGGTTCCTATTGAAGTAGCCGTTATTGGTTTCTCAGATGCTCCCATGTGTCAGTATACCACTCCTAAACTAAGTAGTGTTGATCAATCTTCGGGGGATATGGGTAAAAGTGCTGTAGACCTATTATTAAATGAAATTTCATGTCTGAAAAACAAAAAACCAATAGAGTATCAGACAATTAAAACAAAAACATCATTAGTACTGAGAGAAAGCTGTTAAATCAGGTTCTAAAACGATAATAGTTGTGCAAACCATTGCATTGATCTTTCCTAGTGTTACTTCTAAATTTGTCTTACAAGTAAAATTGAAATGAACAAAAATAGCGGAGATTAACAACAGGAGATTTCAGAAATATTCAACTGACAAAATCGATAAATTTTATTTTATCGTAACACTGCTTAATAACCTAAGTAGCGAACAGCATACTGCACTTTGAAAGTGAGTTCTTAATGTTGTAGTATGTCTGTTCCTATTTCAGGGATCTATTCATCTGATAAAAGTTTAATCATTTTTCTATCCAAATCATACGGATTTAAGTTGTATTAGTAAATCGGCTCTCTCTGATATCTTCTCTTAAAATAAAACATAAATGACCGTTATACTTAGTTATGACTTCTTTACTCTGAATACACAGTATAATTTTAGTTATCTGAGTTATTGATACACCTATTTAGCTGTATCCTTAATTCTAATAAAGTTATTTAGCTTAGTAGAGCCTCATATTGAGGCTTTTACTTTTAGATAACTGTATGATTTATACAAAATCACCAAAAAGGGGGATACTCTCAAATACATTATTATGATATATTTGGAGAAAAGAATAAAGTAGTTTAAAAAGATAAATATATGTGACTGTTATCATGATTCTTTACCCACTAAAAAGTACTTATGTTCAAGTACTTTTTGTCACATATTTCTTGAAACAATCACAGCCTTCATCAATAGACAAAAGCTGTGATCATCAGATTTATGACAGAACTCATTCCTGCTCAAACCCTTTGTAATTAACCCAATCGAAATCAGCATATTCTTTTGCGTTACCACCATTAGAAGTAGCATAAATGCCTACATATGCTCCTGTATAGCCACTATTCCAACCATAGCTGAGAAGTATATTCGTAGGTGTAGTACCTAGAAGGTGATATGTAGCACCTTGGTCTAATGAATATAAGTATTGATATTCATTTCCTCTAGCATTTATCTTTAGAATTACATCTCCTTCATAACTATCAAGTGCCGTAGTTTTGATTACTTTTGGTGCCTGCTTTTTCTCAGCAACAGTTAACTGGATCATAGAAACACCGTCTTTCTTGACGATAGTAAAATTGATATAGTTATCATCTTTTTGGAAAATACTTAAACCTGCTTCAACACCTTGTTTTTTAGGTTTGAAATTCATTTTGGCAGAATATTCAAACTTTGTTTCTTTTTGGCGAATACCCATTAAAGAAGCTCTTTCTCTTAGCGCGATCTTTTGTGGATGGGCATATAAACGTAAATATCCCTTTCGAGTATCTAAGGAATACGTTTTCTCTCTTGGTACTCTTCTGAAGTTCCATTCATAACTTAAAATTGCTTGATCAAAGTTGTCTTCATACGCATCATTTCTCATCTGTGGTTGATCCGCAAAAGGTAAGGCTTCTTCTTTCATTACTCTACCAGTGGCAGGAGCAACAACAGGCCATTCATATTTAGGTTCTTTCCACCAAAAAGTTTCTTTTTCCCATTGAACAGGTATCAGAAATGTCTCTCTACCCATATTTGATGCTCTTTCTTCATCTCCTCGGATACCTAAAGCCACCATATACCAACGACCATCTTTTAACTGAATAATATCAGCATGTCCAGTAGAATTTACCCAATTGTCGTAGGAAAGATTTCTTGTTGTAAGAATAGGGTTTCTCTCGTTGGATACATACGGTCCAGTAATATGATCACTAACAGCAATCATCATGGCATGGTTGTAACTAGTACCACCTTCTGCAACCATTAGGTAATAGCGGCCATCATGTTTATAAAGGTGAGGCCCTTCAACCCAGACGCCACCACAAGCACCTCTGTAGAGGTAATGTCTTTCTCCCTTTAATTTCCAATTGACGATATCCAATTGTTGAGTCCATATTTCTCCTTCTCCTTCATAGTTAGGGTTTTCTGGAGAATGAGTACCCGTAAACCAAACAGTACCATCTTCATCAAAGAAAATATCGGGATCAATTCCAGGAGCTCCCTCTATAATATGTGGCTCAGACCAAGGACCAGCAATATTGTCAGCTGTAATAATAAAATTAATCATTTCTGCTGGAGCACCTTCTTTATTCGGTAAATACACATTGGTAGTGATAATATAGAATTTACCTTTATGATAACGAATCGTTGGAGCATGTATACCACCATTTTGCTGAACGTCCACTAGATTCATCTTACCATTACATTGGTCGATACGATGTAGGCCATAGCCTGCAAACTCCCAATTAACGAGATCTTTACTTCTATGAATGGGTAGTCCCGGGAAGTACTCAAAAGAAGAATTGACGATATAATAATATTCACCATCCGTGGTAATAGATGGATCTGGGTAACCACCTTGTAAAATAGGGTTCTTAAACGTTTGTGCAAAAGCGGATAAACTACAAACGCAAAGGAGTAGTAATAATAATCTTTTCATTGATAATAACGCGATTAATAAAGTGCTCTGTTTTCTGGCTTATTTATGACTACAAGTAAATAGATTTGCAGTTAATGTAAAAATGAGAAATGAAAAAACCGTTGCCGCAATCGATTGAAAAAAAATAGGAATCCAATAATACTACTAGATTCCTATTTTAATTATGGTATATAAGAGAAATTACTTCATCTCTTTTTTGATTTTTGCTAATAAACTTTCGGTACCACTTACATCATCACCTTTCTTTTTTCCGGCTTCAATGGCCTTTTCACAAGCTACTAGTGCTTTATCATATTTTCCAAGTGAAAAACAAATATGAGCTTGGGTATCTAGATTGTAATAATTTTCTTCAATCATTACCGATTGGTTGACCCATGTAAGTGCCTTTTTGATGTACTTTGTGTCGAGACCTAGTTCATAATATCTCCATGCAAAAGAATTGAGCATATTACTCGCCATTAGTGGTTCTTTTACTTTAAGAGCAGCAGCAGCTTTATCAATTTCAATACTTGCATTCTGATAATCTTCAGCTTTGAAATAATAATTGATATTGAAATTTGAGATAATTTTCTCTGAAAGGTGGCTTGGTACTTTCTTTCTGATCACATCAAAAGAAGCTTCCCATTCTTTTCTAGAAGCTTCACCTTTTATCAATGGTCTCATGGTATTGTATGCCATCGATTGATAAGCTTCATCTGTATCAATTGTTAGTTTTGGTAAGACATCAATGATAGCAGAGTTCAAATCAGCATCATAGCTACTTACTAATATAAGTTTTGAGATCTCCTCATTTTTATAGTCATCATCAGACAATGTTTTCAGCCATTTATTCAAGATCACATCATTAGACGTAAATGCCTGGCCTGCAGCCTTGATATAGTTTTGTAAATCTTCCTGTTTTGCATTCTCTTTTAAGGCTTTTTTCTCTAATGCATAAAGCTGTTTTGAAGGATCTACAGCATCTTTTCCTATTTCGATAAATTTCGCTGCTTCTGGGGCTCCAACAGATTTATGGACTAATTCTCCTTCTGCTGAAAAGAATAAAAGTGTAGGGTAGGCTTTAACATCAAAAGCTTTGGCCAACTCAATACCTTCACCTTTTTCCATATCAAAGGCAACACTGATAAAAGTTTCATTGTAAAACTTCCCAACTTCATCTTGAGGGAATATCTTTTTCTTTAGCATTTTACAAGGACCACACCATGTAGTGTAAGCATCCATAAAGATGTGCTTGTTTTGTTTCTTTGCTTCGGCTTTGGCTTCTTCCCAAGTTCCTTCGAAGAATTGGATACCTTGTGCGAAAGTAGAAAGAGAGACGGACAATAGAATGAATAAAGTTGAAATTAGTTTCATTGGAAGTCGTTATGGTTGATTTAAATATTTAAATTGTACTACAAGATAGCCGAATTGGATGAAGTTGAAGAAAATTAAACGCTTTTTAACCTGAAGTTTATACCAAAATGATACGGCTTCATCTGTAAGATTGTCGGCTTCAAAGCCCAAAAAAGTGGATTGAGTAAGAATCAGCATCATTGATGAACATATTGGTGTATAACAAAATGTACATAATCAATGACCTTATTTTCCATCTCAGATGAACAATTACTACAGCATTATCTTACTTTTGATAACATTTCTCGTGGGCTGTACTTCCAAAAAGGAAGAAGAACAGAACAAAAAACCACAATTGGTAAAAGTGGTTCAACTCAACGAATCCAACCAATACAAAACAAAAATTGTAACAGGTGTTTCCGCACCAAATAAAGAAGTTAACTTATCTTTTAGAGTCAGTGGCCCTTTGTCAAAATTTACATTGGAAGAAGGTCAATACATTAGAAAGGGCGACTTTATCGGGCAAATAGACCAAAGAGATTTTCAGTTAGCAGTACAAAAAGCAGAGGCTTCGTTTCAGATGGCTAAGCTTGAAAAGAAAAGAGCAAAAAAGCTTTTTCTAAGCAATAATATATCAAAACAGCATTACGACCAAGCTATCCTAAATTTCGAAACGGCAAAGGTAAATCTTAATAATGCGGAAAATGCATTGAAGGATACGCGTTTGGTTAGCCCATTTTCGGGTTATGTGAAGACAACATCTGTAGAACAAGGCGAACATGTTAGAGCATCACAAAGGATAATTACTCTGCAAGATTTTTCTAAGGTAAGAGTATTGTGTAATGTGCCAGAAGAGATGGTGCTGAACAAAGAACAAATAGACCATATTCAAGTCGTTTTTGATGGTATGCCGAAGAAAACTTTCCAGGCGAAAATTATCGAAATTTCAAACGATACAGAAAATATTAATTACGCATATCCAATGATATTAGAGGTGGATAATCATGAAACATCACTTTTATCGGGTATGACTGCTGAGTTATATTTTAATCTAACTACTATCAATTTCAATACTGCTATACTACCGACTAACGCAGTGATGGCTTCCCCGAATGGACAACGTTTCGTTTGGGGGGTGCATCCTGATCATCAGACATTATCTCCAGTTCAAGTAAAAATCGAAAAGCTACTCAACGATAATAAGATGATGGTTCAAATAGAAGAACCTGCAGATTTTATTGTTTCCGCTGGAGCAACTTTCTTATCAGATGGACAGAAAGTAAGAACTATACAAGACAATTCTATCATTACAGCCAATTAATCAAATATGAACCTTACGAAATTCACCATAGAGAACAAACCATTTAGTTGGTTTGTATTAGCCTTGGTGGTGTTAGGAGGTATCATTTCTTACGAAAAAGTAGGAAAGTTAGAGGATGCACCTTTTACCATTAAACAGGCTGTAGTATTAACTCAATATCCGGGTGCTTCTGCTGAAGAAGTAGAACAACAGGTAACAGACAAGTTGGAAGAAGCGATTCAGGCAATGGATGGTTTAGACTACTTGGATTCTGATAGCAGACCGGGAGTATCAAGAATTCTGGTAGTACTCAAAAAAACTGTTCCAGGAGATGAAATTCCACAAATGTGGGATGTTTTAAGAAGAAAAGTAGGCGACATTCAACCTCAATTGCCCACAGGTGCACACCCATCAATTGTAAATGATGACTTTGCAGATGTACTGGGATTATTCTATGGTATTTATGGGGAAGGATATTCTTACAGAGAACTGAATGATATCGCTGATGATTTTAAGAAAGAATTATTAAAAGTGCCAAATGTTGCGAAAGTAACCCTTTTTGGAAAGGCACAAGAAAGCATCGATATTAAACTGTCCTACACAGCAATGAACCAATTGGGCATTTCATTAGAACAAGTGATGAATGCCTTAAATAAACAAAATAAATTGGTGAATGCAGGGTTCATCAATACAGAAAAACAACGCTTAAGAGTTAAAATCGGTGGGGACTTCTCCACAGTAAATGAAATAGGAAGTTTCTTGGTAAGTACTGAGAATGGAGAACAGATAAAGTTAAAAGATATTGCAACTGTAGAAGAAAGCTATGTTACTCCCTATACTTCTAAAATGAAGATTCAAGGTTTACCAGCAGTTGGGTTTGCCGTTTCTGCCTCAGCCGGTGCTAATGTGGTAGAAGTGGGTGCTGCGGTAGAACAAAGATTGGAAAAATTACAGCAGGATTTACCCGCAGGAGTTCTTTTAAAGAATATCTATAATCAAGGAGCTGAATCAAAGGAGGCAAATGATGGGTTTATATTTAATTTGATCGCTTCAGTCGGTACAGTGGTACTTATTTTACTGTTCTTTATTGGTTTAAAAAATGGCATATTGGTAGGTTCTGGGTTGGTATTCTCCATCCTCGGTACACTTATTTTTATGTTAGTGTTCGGAATCAATATGGAAAGAGTATCACTGGCCGCCTTGATTATCGCAATGGGTATGTTGGTAGATAATTCTATAGTTGTGATAGAATCAATCTTAATGAAAATCAAGCAAGGAGTACCTAAGCGTCAAGCCATTTTAGAAGCGGCACAATCTTCTGCTTGGCCATTATTAGGGGCGACTATAATTGCAATTCTGACTTTCCTACCAATACGTATTTCACCAGATGCAACTGGTGAATATCTATCATCTTTATTTTCAGTATTGGCCATATCGTTATCACTAAGTTGGATCTTCGCATTAACTCAATCGGCTTTAGTGTGTGATGATTTTATCAAAGATGATAATAATGCACAGGTAGAGGGGAGTTTATACCAAGGAAAATTCTATGATATTTTCCGATCGGTTCTAAGAACTTCAATCAAATATAAATACGCTTCATTAGCCATTATCATTGGGTTATTTGCATCTTCTTTATTTACCGCGAAATACATGAAAATTGTATTTATGCCCGAATTAGAGAAACGGTTATTTAAAATCAATGCATTTGCTCCCGAAGGATCGTATATTTTATATACTGAAGAACAAGGTGACAAAGTATACCATTGGTTAAAAGCTCAGGAGGAAGTTAATGACGTGACTATGACCATTGGTATGACTCCACCGAGATATTTCTTAGCATCTTCTGCTTATGGTCCTCAATCCAATGTTTTAAGTTTTATTGTTGAATGTGATGATTTTGATAATGTATCAAAAGTCTTTCAACGATTAGAAGAAGAGAAATACGACCTTTTCCCAGAGCTTTTTGTACGTCCTGAATTATATTCTGTGATGTCTCCATTAGATGGTAAAGTTGAAGCGAGGTTTATGGGTAAAGACATTCAGGTATTAGACTCTCTGCACCATGTAGCGATGGATATTATGAGGGAAAGTCCTTTATCAAGACATGTTCATAGTTCTTGGTTTAATATGTCTCCCAATTGGAATGCAATGTATTCTAACAATAAAGCAGCAAGGGCAGGGGTAACAAGAACTGATATTGCCAATTCATTTAGAATTATGGGTGATGGTATCCCGGTAGGTACTTACCGAGAAGAAAATGAGCTGATGCCGATCATGTTAAAAACGAATGAGGGGACAGTAGCTGATATCACTAAGGTGGAAAATATGGGTGTTTTATCTGGAAATAAAACCGTTCCACTTCAGCAGATTACAACAGGAATGCAGGTAGATTATGAATACCCTATTATTCAAACATACAATAGACAAAGAGCCATTTCAGCGTTATGTGATCCAAAAGATGGGATAACTACAGCTGAACTACAGAATGATATTGTATCTAAAATCGAAGCCATCGAATTGCCAGACGGCTATAGTTTAATGTGGGATGCAGAAAAGAAAAACCAATCTGAAGCAGTGTCTGCGATTGTTACTTTCTTCCCATTAGCATTTATGCTAATTATTGCCATCCTGATCGCTTTATTTGGAAACTACAAACAACCAATGATTGTCATCTTATTGTTACCCTTATCTCTTATTGGAGTAATCTTCGGATTAGTAGGGTTGGGTAAAGCATTTGACTTTATGTCTTTTATTGGTTGGATTGGTTTACTTGGAATGGTGATCAAAAACATTATCGTTTTACTCGATGAGGTAAACATTCAAAGAAAAGAGGGGCAATCGCATTTGGAATCTATTATTTATGCAACGATTTCAAGAACAAGACCGGTATTAATGGCAGCGATTACAACTATGTTTGGAATGTTCCCATTACTGCCAGATAGTGTCTTTGGAGCCATGTCTGTAACCATTATTTTCGGTCTAGGCTTTGCAACATTCTTAACCTTATTAGCCGTTCCAGTTTTCTACGCATTATTCTATCAAATCAAAATCAAATAAGCATGTTATCGAATAAGAATTATCTAATAATTCACTTGCTGATGATAGCGAGTGTTGGTTTTGCTCAGAACTTCCAAGATCCATTTCTAAATGAATACAGAAAAGAAGCATTGGATCATGAACAGCATATAAAAATGGCTGAAAACAATGTTGAAATCAGCTACCGACAATATAAAATGAGTGTGGCAGATTTAATGCCTAAGGTAAATGCTTCTGCCGATTATTGGTATGTTCAAAACCCAATGATGATGACATTGCCAGATATTGAACAATTAGGGGATCTTGCAGGAGCAGAACTTGGACAAGGCGCTAATCATCAATATGGTTTGTATACTTCCGTTACTCAACCTATTTATAGAGGTGGAGTATTAAAAGAAAGAAAGGATAAGGCAGCAATAAAACAAGAGATGTCATTGGATCAATTGAAAATTACTCAATTGGATGTGGTACAAATGACCGATCTCCAGTATTGGAAATCTGTAGCACAGAAAGAACTTGTTCATGCTATGTATAGCTACAGAGATGATCTTACTAGAATAGAGAAGTTGGTCGCTCACAAAGTTGAAGTAGGTACTGTAAACCGCAGTGATCTTTTAATGACCGAAGTACGAGTGAACAGAGCAAATCTTGCAGTGATACAATCTGAAAACGATTTAAAAGTCTTTACCATGTCACTGAATAGACTATTAGGTAGAGAATTTGAGTCGATGTTGGAGCTTAGTGATTCGATCGTTCATGAGCCACCAATAAGTAACGTAATTCTTGCTATCGATAGACCAGAATATCATTTAGAAGAAAAAAGGTTGTTATCGACAGAATCTGATATCAATATCACCAAAGGGTTATATCGACCACAACTTTCTGCAGTCGGAACAGGTTCTTTTTCTTCTCCAGGGTATAACTTTCAGCCAGGTGCAGTTCCCAATGTACAAGCAGGTTTAATGTTGAGTATTCCTATTTATCATGCAGGGAAAAAACAACAAATGGTGACAGCTTCTAAGTTGAAAAGAAGTAATCAGGAGTTGCAACTACAGAGAACCAGAGAAATTCATGATTTGGAAATAGCACAAAAAAGAGTAGCCTGGGAAAATAGTATTAAGGAAACAGAAATTGCTCAAACATCTGTTGCGAAGGCAAGAGAAAATGCAGCTACATTAGAAGAAAGGTTTGATGAAGGGTTAATTGATATTTTAGAAGTAATCGATGCACAGTTATACTTAGAACAAGCTGTCATTGAGTACATCCAAAGTAAATTGAAAACGAAAATACAATATACTTATTACTTACGCGCAATCGGACATTTAACAACGAACTAACTTCAAACTACTACCGTGTAATCTAACGGATTAAATTAAAAATGAATCCAGCCACTTTTTTGGAATAATTTCTAGAAAGGTGGCTTCTTTTATTTTGTGACGTCATCCTTTCACCGAAGCATGTTTTACAGATTAAAAAATTATAAAAAAATAAAATTTTATGTAAGATTAAATTTTTTTCGTCTTCAAAAAAACATGGTAGAAGAAATATCACAACCGATTGAAAAACATAAGATTTTAATACATTGAAAATTTATTCTTAGAATAGTACAAAAATGATATTTTTTGATGTGGTTTGAGTGATTTAAATTACCCTATTCATTGCCAAAATTAAATTATATTTGAGTGAAAATAACCTTTCAATTCAATTATAGTATATGAAAATGGATATAAGAAAAGTCCTACTTTTTACATTCTTATTGATATCTACTGTGTCTTTTGGTCAGTCGTTTACTGGTCAACAAATCAACCAAGGATATGCAATATTTAGTGATGATGTCACCTTTATTTTCGATGAGAAAATTTATGATAAGCATCCAACTCAGGTGACCGTTACAGGTTCATTTAGAGGATGGAGCAGTGACATGGACGATTCGCAGTGGCAACTTAAAAAAATTGGTGGTCAGTGGATTCTTACACTCAATAACAAAGATTTTGAGGTTATTTCTCCTCAGGCCGAATTTAAATTCAGAATTAATGATGGAGAATGGTTATCACCTGCATCCGTTTCACCCAATCAGAAAGGTGGTAACCTTGTATTTATGCAAGATGCCGTACTTCCCGGTTTAAAAGCAGAATTAAAAAGTGAAAACCTGATCTGGGCTGATGTTGTGGGCGACCGTCCATTAAATCCTTCTGATTATATTATTACTAGTGCTGCAGGAGATACAATAAAAGTAGCAGGAGTTTTACCCAACGGTTCTACAACAACTTTAATTACGCCAGAGACTCCCCTTAATAAAAAGAGAGTTTATTACCTGCACATCCCATCGCAAGAATTATCGGCACTATGTTCATTTGATGGTTGGTTCAGAGAGACTTTCTCAACGAAAGAGTTAGGTGCAAATATTGATAATGGAAAAACAACGGTTCGTCTTTTTGCTCCAAGAGCAACTATGGTGAAGTTATACTTATATAAAGGAAAAGACGATAAAAAGGCCTACGAAACCATTGAAATGAAAGAGGATATCAACGGTGTTTGGGAAGCCTTTTTTGATAAGGATTTACATGGTGTGTGGTACGATTTTACTATCCATGGACACAAAGATCCAGGTAACCTATTCTATGAGACTACAAATGTTCACGTATCAGACCCATATGCTAGAGTAAGTGATGATACTTGGGGAAAATGTAGAATTTGGCACCGTACAGTACCTGCAACTCCATTAGCTCAGGGTATTCCAGCAATGGAAGATGTAATTGCTTATGAAGTACATGTTCAGGACTTTACCGATAATTTACCGGTTGACGAAAGCATTAAAGGTAGATTACCAGCGATGCATAAAGCAGGTTTGAAAAATAAGAAAGGTGAAAAAATTGGTTTTGATTACTTAGTTGATTTAGGAATTAACACCGTTCACTTAATGCCAATCCAAGAATATATTCATTACCCAACAGACGATTGGAAAGCTTCTTTTAAAGATGATGAGTACATGATTTCTCAAGGAGTAAGCGAAGAAAACTACCAGTGGGGGTATAGAACATCTCATGCCATGGCCGTAGAAACTCGTTACCGTTCTTTAGGTAAAGAAGCAGGTGAGGAGCGTAATGAATTCAGAGATTTGGTTCAAGCTTTCCATGACAAAGATATTGCTGTAATTATTGATATTGTACCGAACCATACTGCAGAAAATATGGATGGGAATTCATGGATTTTCAACTTCAATGGTATCGATAAACAGTATTATTACAGAACAAAAGACTTGGAACATATCGGGGATTATGGTAACGAGGTGAAAACAGAAAATCGTCCGATGACACAACGTTGGTTGATTGATCAATGCCAATATTATATCAAAGAATTTGGTATTGATGGTTTTAGAATTGACTTAGCGGGTCAAGTAGATCAGCAAACATTAATCGCATTAAAGAATGCTATTGGTGAAGACAAAATCGTATATGGTGAGCCTTGGATTGGTTCTAATGACCCTGAGTTTGAAGCAAACCCAGATTGGGATTGGTACAAAGAAGATTCACCAATAACATTCTTCCAAGATGACTCTAGAGGAGCATACAAAGGACCAGTCTTTAAACTAACGGATCGAGCTACAGATAGAGGATGGGCTGGAGGTAAGTTTGATGAAAGAGCTGCTGTAATGAGAGGTCTTGAAAATTCAAACAAAGAAGATAAAACTCCTAACTCAGGTATCACCTACTTGGATATTCATGATAACTTTGCATTATCTGACCAATTTGGTGGCGAAAAATTTGACGGTCGTACAAGTGTAGATCAAGATAATTATAAGATAGCCGTTACTTTATTATATACATCATTAGGACCAATCGTTACTAACGGTGGTTCAGAAATTATGCGTTCTAAAGCGGATGCTCCTTTAAAAGAAGTAGTAAAAACTACAAATAAAGGATATAAGGTGTATATGCATGGATATAGAGATACTTATAACCACAGAACTGCCAACCAATATAAGTGGGAGACCGTAGGGCAGATGCCTAAAGAGGGCAATACAAATGATTATAAAAACATGTATAAATTCTGGAAAGGCATGAACGAATTCCGCCTGTCAGAATATGGTAAAGTTTTTAGAACAGGAGGTGAAGTTGCAGAAGGATATTACCAGTTTATCACACCGAAAGAAGATAATTTATTAGGGTATATTGTCGATAATAAAGTATTTGTACTTCTGAATTCTGGAGAAAAAGAAGGATCATTTAATGATATTACTTTACCAGAAGGAAATTGGAAATTAATTGCCAATACAAATGAAGTGAACATCAAAAAAGGTGTCAAAGACAAAAAGTCTATGATGAAGTTAAAAGGAGGTCAAACTACCTCATTTACCCTTCCATCAACATCTTTAATGATTTGGGTTAAGCAATAAATTAAAATAATAAAACGGGTGTATGGTTTTATGTCATACACCCGTTTTTTCTTTATTTTTGACGCATCGGCAGGGTAATGCCGTAGTATTATTTTCGTTTACAGCTACTTTGGATACTCCGCTAACATTTTTCATAATCCACCTTTCCCAAACATTGCCCTCTAAATCTATAGCAAAATAACCAGTACAATGCTGTCGACCCAAATGTCCATTATTTTGTAAGTAAAAACCAGTAGGGATGGCATTAAAAGAAAACTTATTTCTCTCTTTCTTAACTGGCCAATATTGAGCGGCCTTTAATGCTATAGAATGATGACCTCTCCAACCAGTTTCTTCCACAATATTTTGTTCTAATCCCAAAAAGATTTCCAAAGAATCCCAATCTTCATCCGTAGGAACATGCCATCCTTTCGGGCAGACTTTTTCTATATGATGGTTAAAATACAATACTTCCTTATCCTTCTGATTTTCTATTTCAACTTCAATCGACCCTTTTAACGGGTACCGTATGTTTTCGGCGAGCCAAATCGAATTTTTTATTTGTACAGTTGGGTATTTTTCTTGGTTACGTTCATCAATAAAGTATTGTGGTTTTTTATAGAACTTATTGTCATGGTAATTGGGTGCACTTAACGTAAATGCTTCTTCTACACTCGTTTCATCAAAATCAAAAGGTTGTTGGTCAATTTTGGAGGTACACCCCAAACAACAAACAAATAAAAGGTAGCAAAAGAAATTGTTTTGAGTTAGCATATTTAATTTAAGAAGTAATAGAAAGTATTTATTATTAGCAGTTGAAACTGTATAGTTAATGATATAAAGGTAGAGTTGATTGAAATTGAAACTTAATTTTTTCTATGATAAAGTTTCATTTTATCAAAAAGTTGAAAATACTTCTTAATAAAAGTCAAAAAATTTATACCTTGTGTGACTGACATGGCGAAGCTGTGTCAAAAGCAAACTGATTATTTTATCAAAATTACAAACGCAAACTTTTTTGTATACTTCAAAAAATAGTAATAAACTAATCTATCATGCTGATTACCAATTCTCATCAAGCTATTCAACAAACTATTACTCTCAACAGATTACTTAATTTAAAGTGCAACTATAGAATTTTGTTATTCTAGTTGAAGGACTAGCTTTAAATATGAAAAAGGCGTTATAGAAGCAAATAAGAAGTATACACTAACAGAATATTGAAATCTAATACCAATGTTCTTTTTCAGGTGTGATTGTATACGTAACAATTACCCTGATATCTACACTTTGGAACAAAAACTACAAGTCCGTTCCTAATTTCAAAAAGTAAACGTTTTACTCAGATAGATTCCATATACTATTTAAGTCATGTAGGACTTATTTCGTATTAGTTGGTTTTCTTCTGATATACTTAAATTACGGTGAATTGAAATATTTATTCGTATTACAATTATACATTTAATCAGTGAAGATTATTTGATATTTCGCCAAGCATCAAAACGATAAGTTTTCATGTATTCTTGATATTCAACGATTAGTAATTTTCTGATGCCGTTGTGATCTATTATTGGTGCATATCCAATATCATAAACAAAGAAATAAATACTTTTTTTAGATCTATAGATTGTCGTAAAGTAATTAAACTCAAAGTTTAATTCATCAAATGATGATTTTCTGATAACAGTTTTACCTTCTTTAAAGAAGGACTTTAGTATATGATAATTATTTTGAATGATCTTTTCATGTATTGCTTTATTTCTAAATTTAATCTGATAATTTTTATTGTGATAAGCAGATTTACATTCAGCTGAACAAAATTTCCTATCCTTTCGACCATATAGTATGGGCTGGTTACATTCTTTGCATAACCTATTATTTGAAGAGTTCATCGTTAATCGTTAAGTCAGTTTCTAATTTATGTGTATATAAACGTTTCTAAACGTTTAATATACGGCTAAAGGTAATTTTTTTTGAAGATTTGACAAACACAAAATCAAAATTTTCAAAATGATTAAAACAGAAGCTACTATTCGGCTAAATCCGATAAAGATTCAGAATAAAAAGGTAATTAAGCTAAGTTTTCCCATGACAGACGGGATTAAGAAGTTGATAAAAACACTGCCCAATGTAAAATGGGATAGTAACTTAGAATGTATTTATATACCGAATGATCGAAGTAACATAGATTCAGTATTCACTACTTTTAAAGGTATAGCATGGGTGGATACTAAAGCACTTTTTCAAAGCAGCAATAAAGAAGTACTTACAATCCATGAGGAAAATAATTATCAGAGTTTGTATAAAAAAATACAAAAACAATATGCCAAAGAAGATGCAGTACATTTAGTTGCTCTAGTTAAAAAACTAGAAGTTTTTCGATATTCATTAAACACAGCAAATGTATATACTTCAATGCTTTTAAGGTTTCTTGAATATGCTCGAAAAAATGGCTGTGAAGATATACGGACTATTACTGAAGGTCAGAAATCGAAAAATTTATTAGAGCAGTTTCTATTTCATATAGTTTCAGTCAAAAATTGTTCGGATTCTTATCAAAACCAAGCATTAAATGCAGTAAAGTTTTATTTGGAAAAAGTGTTGGAAAGAGACTATTGCTTCTATAATATCCAACGTCCCAAACCAAGAGAAAAACTTCCTGTTGTTTTAAGCACTGAAGAAGTAAAAAGCATCTTCTTAAATATTCAAAACCTAAAACATAGAGCTATATTAATGACAATCTACTCTGCTGGATTAAGAATAGGAGAAGTTATCAATTTGGAGTTAAAAGACATAGACTCACAGCGTATGTTAATTAGGGTAGAAGGAGGAAAAGGCAATAAAGATAGAAATACACTACTTTCTAAAAAGAACTTAGAGATACTACGAGAATATTTTAAGCAATACAAACCGAAGAAATATCTTTTCGAAGGAGATAAAGGAGGGAAATATAGCAGAACGAGTATTCAGAGAATCTATAAACGAGCAATAAATAAATCCAGAATTATGAAGAAGGTTACAGTCCATACATTAAGACACAGCTTTGCCACACATCTATTAGAGAATGGGGTAGACTTAAGGTATATACAAACTCTTCTTGGACATAATTCTCCACAAACTACTCAAATATATACTCATGTGAGTACCAAGGTAGTTAGTGATATTAAAAGTCCATTGGATGACTTTTAAATATGTGTATGATGGGAGTTTAGTTTTTTGGACTAAGACCCATCAGGCATAAGATTGCATAAATGCAATAACACAATAACATAAAATATTACGATATTATGTAATATTGTTCTTACATAATGTTAGCTTGCATATGGCTTTATAACCAAAAAAATCTTCAATAGAATAAAAACCAAATGAATAGACAAAACTCTAAAAGCAAATTTGATTTAGTAAAAGATAATGATGAACAAATTTTATGGGAAAATAAACCTGAATTTATACCTTTTATATTAGTTGGTTTGTATCAGATTTTATCTGGATTGATTATTCCTGGAGTTATTTTGATTATTAATTATTTTGGGGACTTTGATAGAAATATGGATTCTGGTTATTGGTTTTTAATGGTTGTTTTTATTGCTCCAATAATTTCTGGTTTATATCAAATCTTCTATAACATATTCAATTACTCTAATACATCATTTGCTTTGACAAATAAAAGAGTAATGTTTAGTTCAGGATATTCTTTTGTTGATTTCAAGACAATAGATTTGGATAAAATTTTAGAATTAGAAACTAAAACTAATTTTATTGATAATATTTTTAAAGTTGGAACAATAAGATTTTTTAGTGGTAGGACGAAGAGTGATGAAGGTAATACAACAAAACTCTATGATGAATGGAGTTCTATAAAAGAAGTATTGTCTATTTATAAAATGGTTAAACAAGTTTCATCTGATTTTCAAGACTCAAATACTTCAAAACTTGGAACTAAACCTAGTAATAGACAAAAAGATAATTAAACTTAGAATAAACGCAAGCTAACAATAGCTAACCTCCATCCATCGGTCGACACGCCCGCTGGTCGTAGTTTAGCATTTACGTTGCCCACTATTAAAGTCGATCTACTAATAAAATGAATTTGATAAAATATTTATTTTTGTCCTTTATTATAATTTCTTGTGTATCTAAAAACGATGAACAAGAGACTAGAGAAATAAATGAAACTATTGGACAAAATCATACAGATTTATCAAAAGAAGATAATATACTTACTGAAGTAGATACTTCAAATTTTGTAACATCAAATTACGGAATTGGAAAGGTATTACTAAGTTATGATGGCGATCTTCATAGAGGGAATAGTTATCACTTAGAATTTTATGAATCTCCTAATTCTACTACTGAACCATCAGAAAAGTTAGAGTTAAATTGGAATGAAGAGAACAGAGGTTATGTTCAAGTAAAAGGTAACAAATTTATAAAAATCACTGATTACTATATTGATGAACCAGATTACATAATTCATTTTAATTGTCTTGGTTATCAAAATGGTTTTTATGAAGTTGTTGTAAATGAAAAATCACACAAAACTTTATGGATAAAGGAATCTGATAAATTTGTTTTTGAAACATGGACGGAATATTTGAAAAGCACAATATGTGTAAGTCAACTTAGTATAAAAAATAATCCTGCTAGAGCGTTAGCTGATTCTTCAGCAAATATTGTCTTTGAGGAAGAAATGTGCTGGGTAGTCTTAGATTTTAAAGGAAATTGGATTAAAGTAAAATATTCACCCTTTGATAAAGATATGGAAGTCCAAGAAAATAAAAATTTCAGAGCATGGATTAAATGGAGAGATGAAGATAAACTTTTAATAAAATATTATCTTTCATATTAAATCACAAAACACCTAAACAGTGGGCAACACCAGCTAAAACAGCAAGTCTCGGCCGACACGTCCTCGCTCGCAGTTTAGCAAATTCGTTATGGGCAATTAATATGAAACTACCAATTGAATATAGATGGCTTAAGGCTCATAGATTTGAAGGATTGA